>NZ_AULM01000026.1 GCF_000422285.1 Desulfatiglans anilini DSM 4660 | reverse complement strand
CGCCTGGTCGCCTCCTGCATCTACGAGATCTCCGAAGGGCTGGTGGTCGAAACGGATACCCCGCGCGTGCAGAACGTGCGCAGGCTGGTCATGGAGCTCCTGCTGGCGCGCAACCCCAAACACCCGGCGCTGCTTGCCATGGCGTCCCGAGTGGGGGTTCCCTCCTCGCGCTTCCCGGCCGAGGTGAAGGGATGCATCCTTTGCGGCCAGTGTGTCAGGGCCTGCCGCGAGGTCGTTGGCGTCTCCGCCATCGGGTTTGCAGGCAGGGGGGTGCACCGCGAGGTGACGACGCCGTTCGGTGAAGCGCCCGCGGACTGCATCGCATGCGGTTCATGTGCGTATGTCTGTCCGGTGGATGTGATTCGCATGGAGCAAAAGGACGGCGTTCGAAGGATATGGAATACGGACTTCGAAATGGTCCGGTGCGAAGCCACCGGGCGGGATATCGCACCGAAAAAACAACTGGAGTACATTTCCAGGATGACCGGGCTTTCCGTGGAGCATCTGGCGGCCCGCCACTGCAGGTGAACGTCCCCCGGTAGAACGAAGAAGGGGGCATCGGAAAGACAGATTTTTTCAAGCAGAGGGGACAGATTTATTTTTCGTGGGCGAGAAATAGATCTGTCCTTTTTTATGCGCTTATCGTCCTTCTTGATTCTGTTTGCCGAATAGCGGTATGGTTCTATGATGGGTAGCAGACATGGGGGCCGATGTCCACAAGGAGGAGAAGGGCATGGTGCCCCTATAATGGGTAGCAGACACTTACGGAGGCTCAGTTCTTGATGATACATTCGAAAGGAGGTAAAAAGGCGAGGTCATGCCGATTGCTTTCAAAAAGATCAAGGATTGTATGCGGCTGAAGAACCCCTTCAAGGGGTTTTCGATGGATGAAATCCCTTTCGAGATTCGCTGGGACCCCCTGACGGGCCACTCCACGCGGATCTTCGACCTGCCCTACCGGCCCATTCAGAGGCCGGATTTCGATGAACTGGTCAGAAGATCGCTCGAGACGCCCTGCCCCTTCTGTCCGGAATCGGTCGCGGCGTCGACGCCCCTCTATCCGGACGAACTCCTCCCCGGCGGAAGGATCCGCGAAGGGGACGCGTGGCTGTTCCCGAACCTTTTGCCCCTGGACCGCTACGCCGCGGTGTGCGTCATGGGGAGGGACCATTATATCGGACCCGGGGGCTTCACCCCGGCGATCATCAGGGACGGGTTCACGGCCGCGCGGAGCTTCGTTCGAAGTGTGGTCCGGCACGACCGGGATGTCCGGTTCTTCTCGATCAACTGGAACTACATGCCGCCCTCCGGATCGAGCATTGTCCACCCGCATCTCCAGGTGAACTGCGGGGAGGTCCCCACCGCGCAGCTCGGTGCGCAGACGGCGGAAAGCCTGGCCTATTTCCAGGAAAACGGCCGCCTGTTCTGGGATGACTTCATGGATGCCGAGAGGGCCTTCGGCGAGCGTTTTCTGGCGGAGATCGGCCCGACCTTCTGGACTTTGAACTTCGCCCCCCAGGGTGCGCTCCCGGATCTGTGGTGCATTTTCAAGCAGTGCCGGACGCTGCTGGAATGGAAGGATGAGGAGCGGGACGCCTTCCTGGAGGGGCTCGTGGCCGCTCTGCGGTATTTCGATCAGGAGGGCCTTTACAGCTTCAACGTGTCGGTGTTTTCGGGCAGGGAAAACGAGCACTTCCGCGTGAATGCCCGGGTTACGCCGCGCCTTCTCCTGCGGGAGATCGGGAACAGCGACCAGACATACGCGCAGGTGCTCCATCGGGAGCCCTGCTCCCTCCGGCCTCCGGAATCCGTCCGGGACACCGTGTCGAAGGCTTTCGAAGAGGCCCTTTCCGGGCTGTGAGATTCCACTGAAACGTTGGGAGGAGGGAGTGGATATGTTTTTCGAACTGCGTCAGTACCGTATCAAGGATGGCAAGCGGGAGCGCTGGGTCCGGCTGATGGAAGAGAAGATCATCCCCTTTCAGGTGTCGAAAGGCATGGTCTTCGTAGGCAGTTTTGTGGCTTTGGACGAGCCGGATCTCTACATCTGGATCCGCCGGTTCGAGAGTGAAGAAGAGGCCGAACGCCTCTATGAAGAGGTGTATCAGAGCGATTACTGGAAGACGGAAATCGCCCCGCTGGCCAAAGAGATGCTCGACCGCGACAAGATGGTGATCACCCGGATGAGCGCGACGGACAAATCCGTCATCCGTTGAGAAAGGAGCCATGACAAGCGGGGTTGCACTGGGTATTGCCCGATGCATGCTCGTGGGGATCCGGGGCGTTTCGAACTTTTTTCAGAGGAGGAAATCCTTGTGAATCGGATGGCCAACGAAGCGTACGCCTCCGTCGACATCTCCGATGCCGATGTCATGGAGGCCATGAAGGCGATGCAGGGCTATATCGACATCACTCCGGCCGATTTCAGGGAGGTCTACCAGGTGGCGTACGGCCTTGCGAGAGATCGTGTCATGAAAGGCTTGAAGGCCGGGCAGATCATGAGGACCCCGGTTCATGTGATCGAGACGGGTCAGGGGCTGGTCGAGGCGGCGGCCCTGCTGGCCCGGGAAGGGATCTCCGGGGCCCCCGTGGTCGATCGCGACGGCCGGGTCGTCGGCGTGGTTTCGGAAAAAGACTTCCTCCGAAAGATGGGCGCGGAGCCCGGGGGGTCCTTCATGCAGGTCATCGCCCTGTGTCTGCAGAACAAGGGGTGTGTGGCCGCTCCGATGCTCAAACGGACCGCGGGGGAAATCATGACGTCGCCGGCCGTTACTGCCACGGTGGATATCTCCATGGCGGACATATCGGCACTGCTGAGCGAGAAGGGCATCAATCGGCTCCCGATCGTGGGGGGCGACGGCAGACCCGTCGGCATCGTCACCCGCTCGGACCTAATCGAGGCCTTCTGCAGGATCGAATAAGGGATGGGGAAAATGAGCTATTTCACTAAAATGCGCGGGCATACCCAGAGCCCCCCCGCCGTCGGTCCTGCAGAGGTCCTGTGGTCCTGGGTCGGCAGTTTCCTGGGGATCTCGGCGGTAGGGCTGATCCACTATAAACTCCTGGACCACACGTCGCTGATCATGATCATCGGGTCCTTCGGGGCCTCCGCCGTGCTCATTTACGGCGCCATCCGCAGCCCGCTGGCCCAGCCGAGGAACTTGATCGGCGGCCATGTCCTGTCGGCGGCGATCGGGGTGACGGCCTTTCAGTTTTTGGGAGGAGAGACCTGGCTCACCGCAGCGGCCGCCGTTTCGACGGCCATCGCGGTGATGCACGTGACCAAGACCCTTCACCCTCCAGGGGGCGCTACGGCGCTGATCGCGGTGATCGGCGGCGATTCGGTGCATGGGCTGGGCTATCTCTACGTACTCGTACCGAGCGCCTTGGGTGCGGCGGTCATGCTGACCGTGGCCCTGATCGTCAACAATATACCCAAGAACCGGCGATACCCTGAATTCTGGATGTGAAGCTCGAAGCCTGACCGCATCGAATCCTGAAACCTTAACCCATGCTGGTATGAGGGCAGCATTGAGGAGGTTTGATGATGCACAAGAGACTTATCAAGGAAAAGATCTATTGGATGGGTGCCATCGATTGGGACAGGCGCCTTTTTGACTCGCTCATCCCGCTCCCGGACGGCACGACCTACAATGCCTATCTGGTCGAAGGCAGCGAAAAGACCGCTTTGCTGGACACGGTCGATCCACCCATGGCCGATGCCTGGGCGGCGCTCCTGGAGGATATCCCGAAACTGGACTTCATCGTCTCGCATCATGCGGAACAGGATCATTCCGGCAGCATCCCTCTCGTGCTCCAGAAGTTTCCCGAGGCGAAGGTGGTTGTTTCTCCCAAGGCCAAACCCATGTTGATCGATCTGCTGAAGATACCCGAAAGCGCCTTCTTGACGATGGAAGACGGTGCGACCTTGTCTCTGGGGGACAAGACGCTCCGGTTCCTGCACACGCCCTGGGTCCACTGGCCGGAGACCATGGTGACCTACCTGGAGGAGGACCGGATCCTTTTCAGCTGCGATTTTTTCGGGTCTCACATCGCGACGGCCGATCTGTACGTCACCGACGAGGGGCGTGTGTACGAGGCGGCCAAACGGTATTTCGCCGAGATCATGATGCCTTTCAGGAACGTGATCGAAAAGAACCTGGAAAAGCTCGCCCCGTATGATATCCAGATGATCGCCCCCAGCCACGGACAGATTCACGATCGTCCGGCCTGGATCATGGATGCCTACCGGCAGTGGGTAAGCGGTCCGCCGCGCAATCTGGTCGTTCTACCCTTTGTATCGATGCACGGGAGCACGAGGCAGATGGTCGATTACCTGGCCTCGACCCTCGTCAAGAAAGGGGTGCGGGTGGAGCTGTTCAATCTGCCTGTCACCGACATCGGAAAACTGGCCATGGCCTTGGTGGATGCCGCCACCGTCGTTGTGGGTACTCCGACCGTTCTGGCCGGTCCGCACCCGCTTGCGGCTTATGCCACCTTCCTGGCCAACGCCCTCAGGCCGAGGGTGCAGTTCCTTTCGATTATCGGCTCCTACGGGTGGGGAGGGAAAACCGTCGAGACCCTGGCGGGCATGATCCCCAATCTGAAGGTGGAGGTGTTGGAGCCCATTCTGGCCAAAGGGCTTGTTTCGGAGAGCCACATCGAGGCTTTGGAGCGCATGGCCGATACCATCGCCCGGAAGCATGAAGAGAAAGGTTTCGTTTGATCCCGGAACGACGTTTATCTTGAAAGAGGATCGCGGAGCCCGGACGGTTTTCAGAAACCGGCCGGGCCCCGGTCAATGGGTTTCCACACCAAAAATGCGGATATTTTGTGGATACCGGGAAGTATATTGGATTGGGTGCAGCGGCCGGCCCGCCGCTGCACCCAATGCCTTTCCGTCGAAGCGATTTTCCCAGCTAGTATCCATCCGGAAATGATTTCCCGGCAGAACCCGGTTCCCAATCCGGAAATGAGGATTTTTCTTCACACCCTTCGGGTGCTCAGTCCCACCCCTGCGGGGCGGGTCCTTGTTTGGCAAATACCAAGGAAATAAATCGTTTGCGTGGAGGCGACCTGCTGGTCCCCGCACAAGCAAACGTGCAGATTGGCGCCGAGATCGGCCGAAAAGACCATTTCCGGATGGAAACCAGCCAAAATTTTTCCTAAGAGGGAGCGCAGCGGGCCTGCAGTCGGGTTTGGCCCATACAGGGGATGAAGATGCAGAAAAATGTAGGATTCCTTTCGGATGCCCTCCTCTCCATGGGCTATGGGGTGATTGTCTGCGACAGGGAGGGAAATGTCGTCAGCCTCAATGCCATGGCCGAATCGCTGACGGGCTGGCCTGCGGCCCGGGCGGCCGGATGCCCCGTAAGCGAGGTCTTTCGAATTGTCGACCCAGATACCCGCGCCCCGGTTGATGACCCCGTCGCGCGGGTAATGCGCGGCGAGGCTGTCCGGGAACTGAGCGGCCGCCGCGTTCTCGTCTCGAGAGAGGGGCGTGAGTCCCGGATCTCCAGCAGCTGCGCTGCCGTCTGTGAGGGCGAGGGTGATATCACAGGGACTGTGTTGATGTTCAGCGATGCAACCGAGGAATACGAGCGCCAGAAGGAGGTTCAGGAAAACGAGCGCTTTTTGAGAACGGCCATCGACGCACTGTCCCACCCCTTTGCCGTCATCGATCCGGAGAGCTATCGGATTGAGATGGCGAATCAAGCCTATGGCGGATGGGCCGTGGTAGGGAAAACCTGCTATGCCGTGTCCCATCATCGGGAAAGCCCATGCAGCGGGAAGGACCATGTGTGCCCCGTCGATGCGGTTCGCAGGACACTGCATCCCGCCACCATGAGACACACGCATTACGACGCGCGAGGGATGGCCCGTCAAATCGAAATTCACGCGCATCCTGTCATTGATGAGCAGGGGCGTCTGGTGCGGGTTGTCGAACACTCGCTCGATATCACAGGGCGGCAGATGGCAGACGAACAGCTCCGGAGGAGCGAGACCCGGCTCAAGAGTCTTGTGAAGATATTGGAGGATCCGTCGGATACGGTCCAGGAGTTTCTCGACCATGCCCTGCACGAAGTCGTTCATCTCACAGAAAGCAAAATCGGATATATTTATTTCTATGATGAAGACCGCAGGCAGTTCGTCTTGAATACCTGGTCGAAGGATGTCATGCAGGAGTGCAGCGTCGCCGATCCGAAGACGGTCTACGACCTGGATAGGACCGGTATCTGGGGCGAGGCCGTCCGGCAGCGGCGGCCGATCCTGGTGAATGATTTCCAGGCGGAGAATCCGCTCAAGAGGGGGTATCCCCCGGGTCATGTCCATATCGAAAAATTTCTGACCATACCGATCTTCAGGGGAGATCAAATCATCGCGGTGGTGGGTGTGGCCAACAAGGCCGCCGACTATGACGAGTCGGACGCGATGCAGCTCAAGCTGCTGATGGATGCGGTATGGAAGTCGATCGATGTCAAACTGGCCGAAGAGGCCCTGCGGGAAAGCGAAGAGAAATACCGCCTGCTCGTGGACCATTCATCCGATTTGATATGGAGCCTGACGCCGGAAGGCGTCTTCACCTACGCTTCGCCCTCATGGCTCAAGATAACGGGACGCGATCCTGTCGAGGTCATCGGGAAATCGTTTCGTTCATTCGTTCATCCGGAAGACATCCAAATCTGCGCCGAATATCTTTCTCAGGTCGTTGAAGGCAAGACGTCTCTCCCCCATCCGGAATACCGGGTCAGACACGCCGACGGATCCTGGCATTGGCACAGTGCCGCAGGCAGCCTCGTAAAGGATGAGAACGGTGCCTTCAAGTCTTTTGTGGGCGTCTCGAGGGATATCACCGAGCGTAAAAACGTGGAGCAGGCTTTACTGGAGAGTGAAGAGCGTTTCAACAAGCTCGCCGAACAGAGCAGGACGGTCACTTGGGAGGTCGACGCCGAGGGTTTGTACACCTTTTTGAGTCCTCTGGCGGAAAATATCCTGGGCTACAAACCCGAAGAACTGGTCGGCAGGAAGTATTTTTACGACATTTGCCTGCCTGCCGATCAGGAAAAGGTCAAGGAATTCGGTCTGAGGGTGATGCGCCGCCGGGAGTCGCTGACCAACTTTGAAAATCGGCTCGTCACCAGGGATGGGCGGCCCTTTTGGGTGATGCGTAGCGGCATGACCTTGGTGGGGGCGGAAGGGGAAGTCCTTGGCTTCAGGGGTTCGGATACGGATATCGACGAGCGGATGCAATACGAGCGAAAACTTCTCAAAGCCAACCGCCAGTTCGAGGAGGCGACCGCCCGCGCCAACGAAATGGCCATGCACGCCGAGACCGCGAATCGAGCCAAAAGCGAATTCCTTGCCAACATGAGTCATGAGATTCGAACCCCTCTGAATGGAATCATAGGGATGACCGGGCTGCTGCTGGATACGGAACTGACAGCGGATCAGCAGCGCTATGCGGAGGTGGTGCGTGAAAGCGGGGAGTCGCTCCTGACCCTCATCAACGACATCCTCGATTTTTCGAAGATCGAAGCCAACAAACTCGATTTGGAGGAGGTCGACTTCAATCTGGTCGGCCTGCTGGATGATTTGACCGCCAACCTGGCTGTGCGGGCTCATGAAAAGGGGCTCGAGCTGCTTTGCAGCTGGGAGGAGCAGGTTCCCAAGATGCTGCGAGGCGACCCGGGGAGGCTTCGCCAGATCATCACCAATCTGGCCGGCAATGCCATCAAATTCACAGCGAGGGGGGAAGTTTCGATCCGCGTCAGCGTAACCTCGGAGTCGGACGAGGAGGCGACGCTGTGCTTCACGGTGCGGGACACAGGGATCGGTATCCCGGAAAACAAACTGGAACTCATCTTTCAGAAATTCAGCCAGGTAGATGCTTCGACCACGCGCCTCTACGGCGGCAGCGGTTTGGGGCTGGCCATAGCGAAGCAGCTGGTTGAGATGATGGGAGGGAGGATGGGGGTCAACAGCCGGGAGGGCAAGGGATCTGAGTTCTGGTTCACGGTGGACCTGCGTAAACAGCCGGAGCAAGGGGAACAGGAGCCGCCCGTTTATTCCGACCTGCGGGGGGTGAGGGTCCTGGTAGTGGATGACAACACCACCGGACGAGAGATTCTGACAGGGCGGTTGACCTCCTGGGGCATGCGGCCGGAGGAGTCGAAGGACGGCCCAGCGGCTATTGAGGCCCTGTTGCAGGCCAAGGAGGAAGGGGATCCGTTCCGTTTGGCGGTTATCGATATGCAGATGCCGGGTCTGGACGGAGAAACATTGGGCAGGATGATTCTGGCCGATGAACGGCTGGCCGATACCCGCCTGGTGATGCTCACCTCTCTGGGGAGCCGGGGAGATGCCCGGCGCTTTGCGAAGGCCGGGTTTGCCGCTTACCTGACCAAGCCCGTTCGCAACGAAGAGCTGCAGGTAGCGTTGTCTTTGTCGTTGATGGAGCGTTTGGGGGCGTTTGTGAAGCACCGGCCTATCACCACACGGCATTCGGCGCGTGAAGCGCTGATGATTTTTGCCGATCGTCCGGTGCGCATCCTGTTGGCCGAGGACAACGCCACCAACCGGCAGGTGGCTTTGGGCATCCTTAAAAAGCTGGGGCTGAAGGCCGATGCCGTTGCCAATGGCGCCGAGGCGATCGAAGCCTTGGAGCAGGTCGTTTACGACCTGGTGCTGATGGATGTCCAGATGCCGGTGATGGACGGTCTGGAGGCCACCAGGGCGATCCGCAGCTCCAGAAACCTGTCTGGCCCGAACACAGTCCCCATCATCGCCATGACGGCCCATGCCATGGCGGGGGACCGGGAAAGATGCCTGGCCGCCGGCATGAACGACTATGTGGCGAAGCCCGTGGGGCATTTGGCCCTGGCCGAAGTCCTCGAAAAGTGGCTGGCGGATGATGCGAGCAGGAGGGCAAAGACGCATCCAGGGGAGGGAGCGAAAGAAACGGAAAAACCGTCCCCTTCTGAGATGTCCGTTTGGGACAGGAGTGGCCTCCTCGATCGGTTGATGGGAGACCACGATCTGATGGAGGAGATTGCCGAGGCCTTTTTGTTGGACATCCCGCAGCAGATTCAACGTCTTGGAACGTTTCTTGAGAGCCGGGACGGTCCCGGTGCGGAGCGGTGGGCCCATACGATCAAAGGGGCCGCCGCGAGTGTGGGTGCAGAGGCGATACGGCATGAGGCCATGGAGATCGAAAAATCCGTTGGCAGAGGTGATGTGGACGCGGCACGGTCTCGATTGGCGGTGCTCGAAGATCGGTTGCGGGAAACGAAAGCAGTCATGGAGGCTTTCCTGAGCGAAAGATGATCGAGCCCTTGTCCAACACCCATCAGACGCGGCGAACCATAAGCGGCTGTATTGGACGCCTCCCGTTTCGTTAGGCTCGCTCCCATCTGGAAATGATTTCCCGGTAGAACCCGGTTTCCAATCCGGAAATGGTCTTTTTGGCCAATCTCGGCGTCAATCTACACGTTTGCTTGTGCGGCGACCTGCAGGTCGCTTCCGCGCGAACGCTTGATTTCCTTGATATGGGCCAAAAATCCTCATTTCCGGGTGGAAACTAGGCTCAGGCCCTTCGCTCAAGAAAATCGGAGCTGAATCCGGTCTCCGGTGCTTCCTCCGATCCGTTCCGCTCCTGGAAGGCCGCAAGCCTTTGTTTCCAACCGATAGTGGCGTTGACGAAATCTTCCATCATCGATTCGAAAAGGCGTCCGTCAACCGCCGCGATAGGTTTCTTTGCGGCCAGGATGATTTGTTTCGATTGTTTGTCGATGCCAAAGGTAGCCCCATGGGTCCCGCGGAAAAAGAAATTCGCTTCGAGGAGCATCTCGCAGAGGGCTTGGTGATCCGTTTCGGGCAGGTCTGCGATGCAGGCGTAAAAGAAGAATTCCTCCGAGCGTGGGGCGAATTCGATGTTGACGATGTGACCGTCAAACTCCAGGCAGCAGTACCCGTCTTCGTCCAGGTCGAGATCGGGAATCCCGATGGTTTCTCCGAATCTCTTGATCAGGGCATTGAAACGTTCCATTGAAGTTTTCCTTTAGGCAACGGATATGTTACATCCTGTGGGTAATGAAATCATGCGCATTGAGATTCAGCTTTTGTCGTGAGGAGGGTTTACATCCAGCCGCCTACGATTAAGCAAGAGATATGCCGGAAGACAAAACCGTTTTCATTTCCACCCCCGGCCCGAAACGCTTGCGGGTTGTCCGCCTTTGCTGCAACGCTATAATGGCGGGTTGCACAGGTATATGTGCATCGCTTTTTGAATATCCTCATGTTTCCCTGCTGTTGCCAGAGCATGGTCCTGCGATGCCGACAGGCTCCCTTGTGTGAAGAGTGAAAGGTCCGTGAGACTGTGATGGCTAGAACAGAAGCGTTCGACGCGTTTACCGATGCCTACGAGGATTGGTTCGACAGGCATCCTGCTTTTTATCACCTGGAACTCGAAGCGGTGCGCAGGCTGATTCCTCCCCTTGGCGCAAGAGGCATGGAGGTAGGCATCGGATCCGGGAAGTTCGCTGTCCCATTCGGTGTGAAGATCGGGGTCGACCCCTCTGAAAAGATGTCTGAGAAGGCCAGGGTGCTTGGCCTCGATGTCTGCCGGGGCGTGGCCGAGGCCCTGCCGTTCCGCACCGGTGTCTTCGATTTCGTGCTGATGGTGACCACGATTTGCTTCGTGGACGACATCCTTGCAACGTTCAGGGAGGCTGCGCGGGTCTTGAAGCGCGAGGGCTCCATCATCGTGGGTTTCGTGGACAGGCTGAGCGAACTCGGCAGAAGATATGCAGCCCACAAGGGAGAAAGCCGGTTTTACCGGGAGGCGACGTTCTTCTCGACCGACGAGGTGATGGAACATTTGCGGGAGACGGACTTCGACCCCGTGGAGATAAAACAGACCCTGATCCCGGGGGGGCTGCCCGGAACCGTGGAGGACGGGTTCGGAAAGGGCGCTTTTATCGCCATCAAGGCCGTGAAAAGGGGCTCCCGCGGATAAAAAGGCCAGGCTTTGACGAGATGGAGTCCTGCGGCGCGCCGTTACGCATGTCTGCGCAGTGATCACCACCCGGGCCGCCTGGGAGCGCGCTCTTCACAGCCGCTCCCAGGCCATCCGCCGACTCTAGGCGTGGACGTTGGCCAGTTCCTCGGCCATGCGCTTCCTGCTTTCGAGATCCGCTATGCGGTAAAGGACCATGATCTGGTTCTGGCTCGGGCCGGAGCCCTGATAGGTCCCGACCCCATGGAGTCCGGCGACCCAGTTCTGCAGGAACCGGATGATCCGCATCCGTTTGTGCGCCGGCGCCGCCGCGCCGAGATACTTCATGACGTAGTCCCTCGTTTCCGGGTTGTCGAGCTCCTTTTCGCTCGGCATGGTCACGGAGACGCCGCCGGCGATGTCCCCGGCGAGGGCCATGACCTCCCAGAAGCCGTCGTTGGTGTTGAGTTTGGCGATGTTGCTCATCGCCTCATCAGGCATGAAGACGCCCGAGCCGGCCGGCTCTTCTTTTCCCATGAAGGCGGCGGCCGTCGCGCAGGCGAGGGACGTGTCGTTCAACTGGAGCATCCGGGTGATCTTCTGGGCGATGTGCGAGACGTTGGGGAGGCCGTTGTATTCGGCGATCAACTGGGTCGCGCCGATGATCAGGTCCATGAAACCCACCTTGCAGGCCCCGCCGCAGTTCATCCGGTGGGTCTTGGCGAACCGGGTGATGAACTTCTGGGTGTACTCCACCTCACCGCACATGAAGACCCGTTCCCAGGGGACGAATACCCGGTCGAACACGACGAGGCACGTTTCGCGCTGTCCATAGACCGGGTTGCCGATCACCCGCAGGTCCGATTCGGACTCCCGCTCCGTGCTGAAGGCGTTGTATTGGCCGATGTAGGTCACCCCCTCGGCCCCGTTCGGGATCACGAACGCCAGGGCATAGTCCTCCTCGCCCTTTCGGCATGAGATCCCCGGCAGCACCAGCGTTTCGTCCGCCGCGTAAGCGCCTGTCGCATGCTGTTTCGCCCCGCTCACCACGATTCCGTCGGGCCGTTTTTCGACGACGTGGACATAGTAGTCGGGGTCCTGTTCGAGGGGCCGCTTGCTGCGATCCCCTTTCGGGTCGGTGACGGAGCCGCTCACCACCAGGTCGTTCTCCTGGGCATACTTCAGGTAGGCGTTGAAGCGCTGGTGGTATTCAGTGCCCTTGTCCTGATCGATCTCCCAGGTGGTCGAGGCGAGGGAGGGGAGCATCTCGTTGCCAGGGCAGCGGTAGTTGCAAGTGCCGAGCTTCTGGCTGCTCAGGCGCGCCATGTCGAGGCGCTTGAGGAGGTCCTCGCGGCTCTGGTGGATGTGCAGGGCCCGGCTGACCGGTTCTCCGGTCAGGTGCGAGACGCTCTGCATGGTGTCCTGGTAACGGGGATCCAGGGTCAGCTCGTAAACGCGCGCGGTCGCCTCGATGACGCTCCGGGTGACGGGGTGCGCGTTCAGGTCCTCGACCTTCCTGCCCCCGATGAAAAGCTTCGGCCTCAGTTTGGACACACGCTCCCGATACTCCTGTTCGGACTTGATAGCCATTTTCCCCTCCGCTTTGAGATGGACCGGACAATCGCTGTTGATTTGCCGATTTGCGGCGACACACCGCGAATCGCGTGCTGAATCTCTGAATTCATGTTGTTCAGGAAGGAAAGTCACCGAAATGCCGTGGCGAAGATTTAAATACTCAGGAAAGCGCTATAACCGACTGCCGGGTTTGCGTCAAGCGAAAAGGGGAAGAGCGTCAAGGCGCCTCTGTCCGGTCTGCCTCCGGAGATAGTCTCTTTCCCCGATGGCGGCGTCAATCTGCGCATTTGCTGCCGCAGCGCTTTACCACTAGCTTTTGCGCAAATGGTTGATTTATTTTAGAGTGATATAAGAATCCTCATTCTTGGCTCAGAGATGCAGCCGTGTTGGATAGTCGTTTCCAGGTCGGCCCTATGCACTGTCTACACTGAAATGACAATCCGGCGCGGCCGGGTTTTTAATCCGAAAAGAGCGTTTGTTTCGCAGGCGTCTTTGATCTGCACAGGAGAACTCGAAGAGGATACGGAACCGGTTTCGGTGATTACGGACCGATGCAGCAGCGTGTGGCAAGCGATTGGAAAATTTAAAAACGGATAATGCTTGACAATGATCATAGCAAAGGATAGCTTAAACACAGTAAACGGCTTTTTCCCAGGTAGACATGACAATAGCGTGAACCCCGGAATCGTTCCGGGGTTTTTTTTTGACCTTCAGAAAGAGAAAGAAGAATTTGATGGGTTTTGAAACATTTGGTTTGAATCGCAATCTGATGGCCGCAGTGGCGGCCGCGGGTTACACCACCCCCACTCCAATCCAGAAACAAGCCATCCCCTTGGTGATGCAGGGACGCGACGTCCTGGGGTTGGCCCAGACCGGCACCGGCAAGACCGCCGCGTTTGCGCTGCCCGTTCTGCAACGGTTTCTGCAGGCAAAGCCCGGCCCGGTGCGTGCCCTGGTCGTGGCTCCCACGCGCGAACTCGCCGAACAGATCCACGGAGAATTCCAGACCCTCGCGCGCGGGACTCGGATCCGCAGCACGGCAGTCTATGGCGGCGTCGGCTTCAACCCGCAGGCCTCGGCCTTCAAACGGGGGGTCGAGGTGGTCATCGCCTGCCCTGGCCGGCTCCTGGACCACCTCCGTCAAGGCACCCTGGATCTGGCGCATGTCGAAGTGCTGATCCTCGATGAGGCTGACTACCTGTTCGATATGGGCTTCCTGCCGGATGTCCGGCGGATTATCGGATATCTTCCGTCCAGGAGGCAGAATCTGCTCTTTTCCGCGACGATGCCAACCGAGATCAAACGCCTCGCCGGCGAGGTCCTGCGCGACCCGGCCACCTGCCGGATCGGGGCCGATGCGCCTGCCCATACGGTGAGCCACGCCCTCTACCCGGTCGCCCAGCATCTCAAGACGGCCCTGTTGATGGAACTGCTGGTCCAGGTTGGGAGCGGGCCTGTCCTCGTCTTCACCCGCACCAAGCACAGGGCGAAGCGTCTGGGCGAGCAGCTGGCCAAGGCCGGGCACCGGTCGGCCTCGCTGCAGGGGAACCTCTCTCAGGGGCGCCGTCAGGCGGCGCTGGACGGATTTCGCAGCGGCAGGTTCCAGGTCCTGGTGGCGACCGATATCGTCGCGCGCGGGATCGATATTTCCAAGGTGTCGCACGTGATCAACTACGACGTGCCGTCCACCCCGGAGGCCTACATCCACCGGATCGGGCGCACGGGGCGTGCCGGCTGCAGCGGTGCCGCCCTCACCCTCGTCACCCGGGAAGACAAGAGTGTGGTGTGCTCCATCGACCGGGTGATCGGGTCCCCGATCGAACGGCGGACCTTGAAAGACTTCGATTATGATCGCCCCGTGTCAGTGAGCGCAGATGTCCGGCCCCGGACGGGGCGTGGGTCTTTTCCCCGGCGAGGTGAATTCGATGCGCACGCCGGCAGGCACGGAAAGGCCGCCGGTGACAGGCCGAAGGCTTCGGCCGGGCGCAGGTAGGATCTGTCTGAAAAAGGATCCGGATCACCGTCTGCTGCAGCGACAGGTACACAAAAGCCCGTTTATGTGCTAATCCATTCCATCGGGACAGAGTTCGTCCCCCTCGGCCCAGGGGCGCTTGAGAGATCCCTTTTTCTGCGTATCAAAGGGTTTCTCGCCCCAGTCCCGCCTTGGCCGGAACGCCTTCAAGGGAGTGGATGGAACCGTGAAACACAAGGACGATGCAGGTGATCTGCGCAGGGAGATAGGCCTCTTTTCGGCTACCGTGCTCGTCATCGCCAATATGGTGGGCACGGGCATTTTCACGACCTCGGGCTTCATCATGGCCGAGGTCGGCTCGGCCAGGGCACTGCTCCTCTGCTGGCTCTGCGGCGGCGTGTTCGCCCTGTGCGGCGCCCTCTGCTACGGGGAGCTTGGGGCCCGCTATCCCCGGGCGGGCGGGGAATACACCTTTCTGAAGGAGAGCTTCGGCAAGGGTGTGGGGTTCCTCTCCGGTTGGATCTCTTTGATCGTGGGTTTTTCGGCCCCGATCGCCGCAGCGGCGATCGCCTTCGCCACCTACGCCTTCGACGCCTTCTCCATTCCCACGGGCGAACCATTGCTGAGCATCGCCGTGCGGGGTGTTCGCCTGGTCGAGGTTTCTCCTCTGACGGCGACGGCGATCGGGGTCGTGGTCCTTTTTTCCCTGGTCCACTACCAGAGCCTGGTGGCCGGCAGGAATGTACAGAACGGGCTGACCCTGTTCAAGATCGCCCTGATCGCAGCATTCATCCTGGGCGGGTTCTTTTTCGGGAAGGGATCGGCCTCGCATTATGCCGTCGAGGCCGGCGAGCCCTTGTCGGCCGAGGCATTCGCCGTGGCCCTCATCTTCGTCTCGTTCGCCTACAGCGGCTGGAACGCGGCGGCCTACATCGGGGCGGAGATCATCCGGCCGCAGCGCAACATCCCGATTGCCCTGATCTCCGGGACCATCGTCGTCATTGGCCTGTACCTGCTGCTGAACGGGGTTTATCTGTATGCCTTGCCGCCTGCGGAGATGTATGGGGTGCTCGAGATCGGCGCCCGTTCCGCCGTGGCCCTGTTCGGCCCCGGCATCAGCCGGGTCTTCAGCGGGGCGGTGGCGCTGGGCATCCTCTCGGTCCTGAGCGCGATGATCCTGACCGGTCCACGGATCTACTACGCTATGGCTCGGGACGGGGTCTTTTTCAGCTTGTTTGCGAGACTAAACCCGGCGCGCAGGACGCCGGCCGCTTCTATATTTTTGCAGGCGGTGCTGGCCGTGTTGATGGTGCTTTCCGCCTCGTTCGAGACCCTGCTGATCTACATCGGCTTTACGCTGTCATTGTGCGCGATGCTGACCGTCATCGGCCTGATGCGCATCCGCCGGCGCGCGCCCGCCCCTGAAGACCTCTACAGGACCTTCGGCTATCCCGTGACTCCCCTGCTTTTCATCCTGGGAAACGCCTGGATCATCTTCTTCTCTCTCAAGAGCCGGCCGGTGGCGGCCCTGTTCGGCCTTGGCACCATCGCCGCCGGGATGGGGGTCTACCGCCTCTTCGCCCGGCGGATATCCTAGCAGGCCGGGAAAAAACGCCGTTTTTAACGACCTCCGCACAACGGATTTTTCGACACGCCGTCAGGCGCAGACCTCCTACTCGTAGCGCAGGGCCTCGATTGGGTCCAGCCGGGCGGCCTTGCGGGCGGGGAAATAGCCGAAGAGGATCCCGATGGCCCCAGAGAAGACGACGGCGACGACGAGGATGCCGTAGTTCGGTACGAAGGGGATCTGGAGGATTCGGGCCCCGAGGGCCGCGGCGCCCAGCCCGACTCCGATGCCGAGCAATCCGCCGAAGGAGGACAGGACCATGGCCTCCACGAGGAACTGGAGGAGGACCTCGCGTTCCAGTGCGCCGATCGCCAGCCGGATCCCAATCTCCCGGGTGCGCTCCGTCACCGACACCAGCATGATGTTCATGATGCCGATGCCGCCGACCAGGAGGCTCACGGCCGCCACGGCGCCCAGGAGCCCGGTCAGGACCCGCGTGGTTCCGGTCAGGGTGTTGAGGATCTCCCGCATGTTGCTGACATGGGAATTGTCGTCGTCTCCGGGCGCTAGGCGCCGTCTCTCCCGGAGCAGGTTCTGGATGTCGGCGATCTTGCGCTCGGTCGAGACGCCGTCCGCGGCGGACACGTAAATCGCGCTGACATCCGTGTTGCCGACGACACGCCGGTGCAGGGTCTTCAGCGGGATCAAGACGAAGTCGTCCTGGTCGGTTCCAAAGGAGGATTGCCCCTTGGATTCGAGGACCCCGATGACCTGGCAGGCCAGTTTCTGGAGGCGGATGGTGGCGCCGAGCGGATCCTGCGCGCCGAAGAGCTGGTTCTTCACGGTCGATCCCAGGATGACGACGGCCTTGCCCGCGCGCATTTCCCTGTCGGTGAAGGACCGCCCCGAGGCGATCGTCCAGTTGCGGACGTGGAGGAATTGGTTGGTGCTGCCCGTTATGGCGGTAGACCAATTGCGGTTCCCGTAGATGGCCTGGGTCGCCGCGTTCGCCACCGGTGCTGCGGCCGCAAGCCCCGAGATCTCCCGCTTGATCGCCTCGGCATCCGCCGCCGTGAAGAGCGGGGCCTCCGAGCGGACGCCGCCGGGGCCGCGGAAGCCCTGTCCCGGACGAACCTGGAGGAGGTTGGTGCCGAGGCTCGATATCTGCTGGGTGACTTGAGCGGTGGCTCCTCCGCCGAGGGTGACCATCGTGATGACGGCCCCGACTCCCACAATGATCCCGATCATGGTCAGGATCGACCGGAGCAGATTGCGGCGGATGGCGCGCCCCGCCAGAAGGATCGTTTCCCACAGCATCAGGCTGGATTCCTTTCCGTTTCGATGGAGGCGATGCGTCCGTCCCGGAAGAGGATCCGCCGTTCGGCGTACGCGGCCATGTCGGCCTCATGGGTCACCATGACGATGGTCAGACCCCGGCTTCGGTTGAAGGACTGCAGAAGCTCCATGACCTCGCGGCTCAGGGCCGAATCCAGGTTTCCCGTCGGCTCGTCGGCCAGCAGCACCTTGGGCTCCGTCACGATGGCCCGGGTGATGGCGACACGCTGCTGCTGGCCCCCGGAGAGTTCGGCCGGCGTGTGGGACTCCCACCCGCTCAAACCGACGGCGGCCAGAGCGCGCAGCGCCAGTTCACGGCGCCGGGCGGCCGGGACGCGGCGGTAGATCAGCGGGAGTTCGACGTTTTCGAGGGCCGAGGTGCGGCTCAGAAGATTGAAGCCCTGGAAAACGAACCCCAGGTCATGGCGCCGCAGAAGCGCCCGCTGGTCCCGGGTCAGCCTTGCCACATCGACGCCGTCGAAGAGGAAGACCCCGCTGCTGGGCGTGTCCAGGCAGCCCAGGATATTCATGCAGGTGGACTTGCCCGATCCGCTCGGACCCATGACGGCGACGAATTCCCCCGGGTGGATGGCGAGGTCAATGCCCTTGAGGGCCTGCATGGCCGCGCTGCCCGAACCGTAAGTCTTGGTGACGTTGGTCAGCCGGATGATGGGTTCGAGCATGGTTTCAGCGGCTGCGGCGTTTCGGCTCATCGCTTTTTCTCCAGCTGCTCGACGACGAGTTCCATCCCCGGCCGCACGTCGCCTGCGATCAGTGCGGTCATCAGGCCGTCGGTCAATCCGACCGTCACCGGAATAGCGGTCGGCACCCCATTTTCGATGATCCAGACCTGCTGGTCCTTTTTGTTGTCGGTCTGTTGCTTGATCTTTTTGGGGGAAGACCTCGGAGGGCGCGGCAGGATCTTCTGGAGGATTCCGCCGCTGCTTGCAGAGGTTCCCGCCCCATCCGGGTCGGAGGGCTGGAAACGGAGCGCGGCGTTGGGGACCAGCAGCGCTTCCTTCACCTCCGCCACGACGATGTCGGCTGTCGCGGTCATCCCCGGCCGCAGGGTCAGGTCGTGGTTGTCCACGGTCAACACCGTCTCGTAGGTGACGACGCCGTCGACGGTCTGCGAGGCGAAGCGGACCTGCCGGACGCTTGCCGGAAACCGGCGGTCCGGGTAGGCGTCCACCGTGAAATCGGCCGTTTGTCCGGCGTGCACCAGGCCCACGTCGGCCTCGTCGACATCGATGTGCAGTTCCATGCGGGTGAGGTCCTCCGCCAAAATGAACAGGACCGGGGCTTGAAGGGAGGCCGCCACGGTCTGTCCGGGCTCCACGGAGCGGCTGAGGACCATGCCGTCGATCGGTGAGCGGATGACCGCCTTCGACAGGTCGGTTTCGTTGATCTCCAGGTTGGCCTGGGCCTGGGAAATGGCCGCTCGGCACACCGCCTCCAGGGCCTTGGCGCGCTCCAGCGCCGCCTCGGCGGCGTCCAGATCCTGCCGGGAGACCGCCCGCCCGCCGCTCAGACTGCTGACATGCTTCAGCCTTGCCACGTTGCTCCGTGATTCCCCCACCGTGGCCTGGGCTTCGAGCAGGGCGGAGCGGGCCGAGGCGAGGGAGGCCTTCGACTGCAGCACCTGGGCCTTGAGGCGGGCGGTGTCCAGGTGAGCAAGGACCTGTCCGGCCTGCACGCGGTCGTTGTAGTCCACTTCAACCGTCCTCACGGTGCCCGAAAGCTCGCTGCCGATCTCGACCTGGTTGGTCGGCTCGAGATTCCCGGTGGCGGAGACCGTGACCGTAATCCCGCCTGACCGCGCGGGCTGCGTCTTGTATTGTACGCCCTCCGCTTTTCGGACGGCGGTGATCTTGAGAACCACCAGCGCCGAGAGGACGGCCAGGAATGCCCAGATCATCCACCATCGGAAGCGTCCGCGGGTCCGCCGGTCGTCGTCAAGGCCGGGAAGCCTCGCGGCAGGCAGAGGGTCGCGGGCAGTCTGATTTTCGGAGACGATGTCTTTCATGAAGGATTTCCACCCCGTGCTTCCTTGGAGGCAAGGGCATCCCACCCTCCCCCCAGCGCCTTGTAGATCCTCACCAGGTCGGCTGCGACGTTTCCGGCACTTTGGGCCATCTGGTCCTCGAAACCCAGATGGGAACGCTCAGCCTCGAGCACACTGACGAAGTCGGTCAGCCCTGCCTCATACTTGATCCGGGAAAGCTCGACGGCCTTCCGGGCGGCCTCGACCGCCCGCGCGAGGGTGCGCTTCCGTTCCAGTTCGTCCTGATAGGCCTGGAGGGCGTTTTCGACCTCCTCGAGTGCGCCGAGGACAGTCGCTTCGTACTGGCAGAGAGCCTGCTCCTGAAGGGCTGACTGCACTTCGATGTTGCTGCGTATCGCTCCGGCATCGAAGAGGGGCCAGCTCAGGCTGGGGCCGATGCTGCGGGCGAGGCTGCGGGCGTCGAAAAGGTTCCCGGCCGAGAGGGACTCGAGTCCGATGCTCCCGAAGAGCCTGAGACGCGGGTACAGATCCGCCGTCGCGGCGCCGATCCGCGCCGTCTGGGCCGCAAGGGAGCGCTCGGCGCGTCGGATGTCCGGCCGCTGGCGAAGGGTTTCGGCCGGCACCCCCACTGCGATCTCGGCGGGCGGGGCAGGGACCGGTTCCACGGCATCGAGCCTCCGGTGAAGTTCACCGGGCGCAGACCCTGTCAAGACGGCCAGACGATTCTTGGCCGACTCGATCGCGGTGCGCAGCGACGGGATCTGTGAGCGGGTGCTCTCCAGGTTGTAGCGGGATTGTTCTACCGCCAGTTCATCGGTCAATCCGGCCTGCCGGCGCAGTTGGGCTAGATCCGCCGTTTCCTGCTGCGCGGTGAGGTTTTCCTCCGTTACGCGGAGCCTTGCCTGAACCGTGCGCAGGTCCAGGTAGTTCAAGGCGATCTCGGCCAGCAGCGTGACCAGGACATCGCGGAGATTCTCCTCCTCGGCCTCCAGTTCGGCTGAAGCGGCTTCGGCCGTGCGGCGGTTCCCGCCGAAAAGATCCAGTTCCCACGAGGCATCGAAGCCGAGGCTATAGAGCTCCGTCGTGCCCCCGCCGCCGCGGTTTTCGCTGCCTTGGCTCCAGGTAGCACTGCCGGCCGTGTCGACGCCGGGCCACAGGCTGGCCCCGGCGGCGGTGAGCTGGGCGCGGGCCTCGCGTATCCTCGCTCGTGCTGTCTTGATATCGAGGTTGCGGGCGATGCCCTGGTCGATGAGGCCGCAGAGGATCGGATCTTCCAGTGTCATCCACCACTGCGACAGTGTCGGAACGTCAGGGGTCTTCGGGCTCAAGCCTTCGTCGAGGCGGGTGTTCCAGGCGGCAGGCGAAGCGGCCTCGGGTCTGACATAATCCGGCCCCACGGCGGCGCACGCGGGGAGCAGGAGCAAAACCGCCGGGATCAGCAGCAGGACCGTCCCAAGCGCACTGCCGCCGCTCGGTTTGTGGAATGTCCTCATCATTCGGGCCCCGTTTTCCCTGGCTCCGCCTGGACGAAGTGATCCATTTTCTCGTTCATCCTCCATTTCACACCGATCGCCTCCCGAGGCTGCGGTTAAAAAACAGGCCGGTGGCTTACAGCCCCGTTTGCGGAATGGAAAGGGCTTCGCTCCCTTGCACAGGTTCTGTGTGCCAGGTGCAACCCGCTCTCCAATCCAGAAACGGCGGCTTTTTTTGGGCGGCATAGGCTCAAAAACGACCTCGGTCGCGGGGCACGAGAGAGGCGGCCTCTTCCTGGGTGATGGTGCCATTCTCCAGACCGGCCTCGACCAGTTTCTGCATGAGGGCCCGACGTTCGGCACGGCGGTTTTTCCGTTCCTGGATCAGGGTCAACTGGTCTGAAGTCAGGTACCCCATTTCATTGAGTTTATAGAGTAGCGCACGATGCCTGATCTCCATGGCACTCCGAAAGGCCTTCGGTTCGATGCCGTATTCGGCCAGCAGCAGATAAGGCCGTTTACGGTCGAGTTTCTGCCGGATGATCTCCTGCGGCTGACCGCTTAGTTCGGCTATCGCTTCGACGGCCAGGTTCTGGTTGACGAAGCGCATGCAGAGCTCGGCGCCGTCCTTTTTATGGCGGTGGATGCAGGGGCCTTTTCGTCCTTCCAGATCTGGTCCTTTAAACGCTGCCGCGTTCAGGGGGATCGCAATCAGAAGGGCGAGAAACGCAATGAGAGTGGCGATAGGGATCCTGTGCTTCATGACAACCTCCTTGCTCAAGGTGCGGCCGCGGGATGGTTCACGATCCATGATCACGGCCAGGGTTTCGAGTCCGGGGCGGGTCCCGGATCGGCCAATATCAAGGCAATCAAGCGTTTGCGCGGTGGCGGTGTCATGGCCGCCGCACAAGCGAAGGTGCAGGTTGACGCCGAGATTGGCCAAAAAGACCATTTCCGAATGGGAAGAAGATAGCCTCCGATTGTGAAGAGACTATGGAGCCGGGATGTCAATTGCATAGAGAGGAGTACGCCCGGAAATGGGGAGAAAGCATGAAGAAGGGATGGGGAGTTCGGGGAGCGGCCGAATTGACTTGAAATCGTGACGGACAAGGCCTAATTCTCAAAGCTGCAAGCGGGGCGTTCCAGGATCTTCTTTCCAGAGGGCCCCATGCCGGCGGATCAACCCCGAGGAATACCCGATGCGATTGGTTTACAAGACATTTTTTGCCTTTCTGGCGACGGCCCTGGCGGCGGTGGTCATGATCGCCGTGCTCCAGGTCTACCTGTCCCACCGCTTCGGCGATTACATCAATCAAGCGGCCCTTGAAACAATGGACGACCTGGTCACCGAGCTGGCCGACGTCTATCGGGTGGATGGAAATTGGACGGCCTTCACGTCCGAGCCGGATCGCTGGCGGGCTACGTTGCGGCGCTTCGGCTCCCAGAGCGACCCTGAGCCGAAGGAGCGTCAGGGGGCGCGACCGGGAGAAGACCTGCCGGAGGCCACAGCGCAGGAGGACAAACGATTGGACGAGACGACGGGGCAGCGCCTGCCCTCGCCGTACCGCTGGATGTTGAAGGGGCTCGTCCTGTTCGATTCAGACCGCAAGGCGGTTGCCGGAAGGCTTGCCGGCCGCGACCCGGCGACCTATGCGATGCGTGAGATCCGCGTCGACGGGGTTCCAGCCGGGTGGGTGGGCCTGCCACGGCGCGAGCGTCCACACACCCCGCTGGAGGCCGACTTCAGAAAGGCGCAGTCAAGGGCATTCCTGCTGGTGGGGGGCGGCGTTCTCCTGCTCGTCGGGCTGGCTTCCCTGCTTTTCTCCAAGCACATCCTGAGGCCGATCGGCCGCCTGGCCAAGGGGACCCGTTCTCTTGCGGACTTCGATTTCGACGCGCGGATCGAGGTCGACACCAGGGATGAGCTTGGACAGCTCGCGGAGGACTTCAACCGAATGGCGGATACGCTCCGGAAATATGAAGAGATGCGCCGGCAGTGGGTGGCGGATATTTCCCACGAGCTGCGGACACCCCTGGCGGTCCTGCGGGGGGAGATCGAGGCTTTGCAGGACGGGATCCGGAAGGCGAACCGGGATACCCTTCAATCCCTGCATGCCGAGATCGTCCGCCTCGGCAAGATGGTGGACGATCTGCACCTTCTCTCGCTGGCCGATTCCCAGGCCCTGATGCAGCACAACGCCCCTGTTCGGCCGGTTGAGGTCCTGGAGAAGGCTGCCGCCGGCTTCCTGCCGCTCTTTGACCGTGAGGGCATCGGGCTCTCGTTGGATGTGCAGGGCTGCAGGGATTTTGTCACGCAGGGGGACGAACATCGTCTGGCGCAGCTTTACGGAAACCTCTTGGAAAACACCCTCCGCTACACGGATGCCCCCGGGCTATTGACGATTACGGGGCGGGAGGAGGGCGGTCAACTGTTGCTGTGCTTCGAGGACACCCCGCCGGGCGTTCCCGAAGAAGCCCTCGGGAGGCTTTTCGACCGCCTCTACCGGGTCGACAAATCCAGAAGCCGTGAACTGGGCGGGAGCGGCTTGGGCCTGGCTATTTGCCGTCAGATCGTCCTTGCTCACGGCGGTGCGATTCGCGCCGAGCACAGCCCGGCAGGCGGGCTGCTCATCCGCATGACCTTTCCGCGCGCTCCGAAGCGGGCGGCGGGGAGCGCTGAAAAGAGGTAGGGAAATGGCCCGGAACCAGGTTCTGATCGTAGAAGACGAGCGGAAAATCGCGCAGATCTTGTCGGATTACCTCACGGCGGCGGGGTTTACAGCCTCGATCCTGCACCGGGGCGATCAGGTGATCGCGCAGGTCAGAAGAGAGCCCCCGGCGCTGATCCTGCTCGATATCATGCTTCCCGGAATGGAAGGAACCGATATTTGCCGTGAGATCAGGCGATTCTCTGCGGTTCCGATCATCATGATCACCGCCAGGGTGGAGGAGATCGAGCGCATTGTCGGCCTGGAACTCGGGGCCGACGACTATATCTGCAAGCCGTTCAGCCCGCGTGAGGTCGTGGCACGGGTCAAGGCTGTGCTGCGCAGGACACGCGCCGAACCGGGCCGGTCCGCCCCGCTGGAGGCTGGCCCCATCTTCCTGGACGAGGCCAGACGCGAAGCGAGCGCGGCCGGACACCCCCTGAATCTCACCCCCAGCGAGTTCGGGCTCCTGAAGATTCTGATGGCGCAGCCAGGGCGCGTATTTTCCCGCAACGAACTCATCAACCGCGTTCAGGGCTACGCCTTCGACGGTTACGACCGCACCATCGACACGCACATCAAAAATCTCCGCAAAAAGATCGCCGCAGGGATCCCTGATCAGGAGGTGATCCGGACGGTCTATGGGGTTGGCTACAAGTTCAGCCTGGAGCCTGAAGACCTCTGAGCCGGCCGTGCCGTTCGGCGCCGCCCGGACGGCTCCCTGGATGCATTGAAGAGATTCTTTTTGCCTGGACCGGCTGAGATGCCATCCACCGTTTTTCCCCTTCGGAATAGGGTCAGGCCTGCTCCTTGCGTCGAACCGAAAAGCCTCTCAGACGCATCGCCCAACTCTTTTCCGTATTTGAACCCTTCTGAAAAAGACCGCCAGAGGTTCGAAGGAAAGAGACGCGAATCGCAGTCGGTTTTTGCCGGCGAGTGTAATCCACCCGAAAAAAGTGTTGACAACCTCTGAAAATTTAAATTACATATTGAGGAAAATTTAAAATGAGCGCTCGAAATAAATTGAGCGGTCTTTTCGGTTTTTCATTTCCGGGCCAAGAAATAGGCCGCTTCAATGTTTCGACCCATTGAGCTATGTCATCTTGAGGGGAGGTCGGCGTGAAACTTAAGGATAGAGTCGCCATTGTGACAGGCGCCAGCCGGGGGATCGGCAGGGCAATCGCAGCGGGTTTTGCCAAAGAGGGTGCGAATGTGGTCGTGGCTGCGCGGAGTGCGAACCAGAAGCATGAAAGGCTTCCCGGTACTATCTATGAAACCGCTGAAGAGGTCGAGAAGCACGGTCGCCGCGCATTGCCCGTTCAATGCGATGTGACGGACGAGAACAGCGTCCAGGCGATGGTCGATGCGGCGCTCAAGGAATTCGGGCGCATAGACATCCTTGTGAACAATGCCGGTGTGGCATTCTATTTTCCAGTTGTGGAGACGCCTCTCAGGAAATGGGAGATCGTAATCGACGTCAACCTGAAGGGCGTCTTTCTGTGCAGCAAGGCCGTGCTCTCTTCGATGATCGAGAGGCGGAGCGGATCGATCATCAATATCTCTTCGCTCGCCGCCGACGAGCGGGATGAAGGCACCGTCCCGACAGGCGTGGCCTATGCCGTAGCGAAGGCTGCGGTCGATCGGTTTACATGGGGTCTGGCTACGGAGGTTGGAAAGCACAATATAGCCGTCAATTGCATTAAACCCAAAAATGTCGTCAGCACCGAGGGGATGCGTTTCTGGGTGCCGGAAAAGGATCGGCAAGGCTGGGAGCCGCCGGACAGAATGGTGAAATGCGCCGTTTTTCTGGCAGCACAGCATGCAGGTTCGGTTACAGGGACTGTCGCGACGGATCACGAGCTATGTGCGTGGCACGGCTTATAACAACCTATCTTTGAAACGAAGGAGACGATCATGGCAATCAAGACACCCCAGGAGTACATCGAGAGCCTCAAGGACGGGCGGGTTGTATATTGTAACGGCGAAAAGGTGCCGGATGTGACCGAACACCCGGTTTTGAAGGTCTGCAGGGACTGGGTGGCCATGGACTATGTGTTGAATAATGATCCCCGGTTCCAGGACCTGTTGACCGATGTCAACGAGGACGGGGAAAGGGTGAGTTTTGCCCTGATGCCGCAGCGCACGAAGGAGGACTTGCTGCGTCTGCGCGAGGTCGTCAAACTGTGGGCGAGGGTATGTTTCGGCAAGCCCCCTGGTGCGAAATTCGTGGCCAAGGACGGCCTCAATGCGTTGACGGTCGTAAGCAGGAGGGTCGACACAAAGTACGGTACGCACTACGCGGAAAATGTCGAAGCCTACCGGAGACACCTTCAACAAAACGATCTGGCGTTCGCAATGGGGCTGACGGATACCAAAGGGGATCGGAGTCTTCGTCCGCATCAGCAGGAACACCCCGATTATTATGTGCATATCGTGGAAGAGCGGGAGGACGGCATCGTCGTCAGCGGAGCGAAAACGCACATCAGCCAGGCACCGCTCTGCAATGAAATCCTGATCGCACCCTGTCGTGCCATGACAGAAAACGACAAGGCCTATGCCGTGGCATTCGGTGTGCCAGTGAACGCCGAGGGCCTGACGCTCGTTTCGGCGGAGCCGGAGATTGCCGCAGATACGAACCTCTTCGATCATCCGATTGCCGGGAGCGTCTTTATCAACGACGCCACGATCCTTTTTGACCGCGTTTTTATTCCGAATGATCGAATTTTTCTTAAAGGGGAGTGGGAATTCGCTGGCCAAGTGGCCTACATGTTCGCCAATTTCCACCGCCTCAGCGCCGAGACTTATAAGGCGATGGAACTCGAACTCTTCACCGGCGCCGCGACGCTCATGGCGGAGTACAACGGCATAGAAAAGGCGCCCCACGTTCGGGAGAAATTGACTTGGCTGGTGATGTACACAGAGGCGGTAGAAGTTCTGGGACGGGCTGCATGCGAATATTGCAACGCCGAGTCCGATTCGGACCTGGTCTACCCGAACCCTATGTATGCCAACATCTGCAAATTTTATTTTGCGGATAACTGGCATCAGGCCACCAAATACATTCAGGATATCGCCGGTGGGATCGTGGCTACTTGTCCTTCCGCAAAGGATTTCTTCCATCCTGAGATTCACGAGGTGCTCAAAAAGGTGCTCGGCGGGAAAGCAGGAATCCCTACGGAAGACAGACTCCGCATGGTGAAGCTCGTCCGGGATCTCACTTCTTCCTACGAAGATGTCCTCACGATCCACGCCGAGGGTTCTCTGGAGGCACAGAAGCTGTCGATCCTGGTCCTTGGCGATATGAAGCGTTACAAGGCGGCCGCCATGCGGGCAGCAGGCATAAAGAACCCGGATAGACATCCGGTCTTCGATTCCCTTCCGCAATTTCCACCTGAATTGTAGGGAGAGCACCCGGCCGCATTGCAAGGGCCGGATAGATTTTCACCGATGAAAAAGAAGACGGGAATGAAAATAGGCAGAATCGGCATCGTCGGATGCGGGGTCATGGGATCTGGGATTGCGCAGCTATGCGCGCAGAGAGGGCATTCCGTCATTGTCTCCGAAGCGAGCGAGGCAACTCTTGCCAAAGGCATGGAGCGCATACGTTCAGCTTTGTCCCGACTCGTTGAGAAGGGCAAGTTATCCCAGTCAGACAAATCCGAGACCCTCGGAAGGATCGTCAGTACCAGTCGATGGGAAGGATTTGATGCCTGTGACCTCGTGATCGAGGCGGTGACCGAGGACCTTGAACTCAAGAAACACATTTTCGAGATGCTGGATCGTATTTGTCCAGAGAAAACGATCCTGGCCACCAACACGTCGGTCTTGTCCGTCATCGAGATCGCAAAAGTGACTTCGAGGCCTCATCAGGTGCTGGGGACGCATTTTCTGACGCCCCCTGACATCATTCCACTGCTGGAACTTGTGAGGACGCTGAAGACGGATCCCGAGATTGTGCGCAGGATGGCAGCCTTTGGCGAACACATCGGGAAAAAGGTGGTGGTCTCGAACGATCGTCCGGGCTTTATCGTCAATCGCATTCTGACCGCGATTCTCCTGAACGCGGTCCGTTTACTGGATGAAGGGGTCGCAGGCAAAGAAGACATCGAAGCCGCGGTCAAAACCGGCTTGGGGCTCCCCATGGGGCCGTTCGAGCTGATGGACCTGATCGGCCTGGATACCCTCGCTCTGGGCACAGATGCCATGTTTCGTGAATTGAACGATCCGCAGTATGCCTGTCCGGTCAGGATCAGACGTATGGTCAGTGCGGGGTGGCTGGGACGGAAGTCCGGAAAAGGTTTCTACGAATATGACGTCTGAGGAGGATCCTGGCTTTCTGCCCGGTGGCTGAGGCTTCGAGTTTTGGGGTGTTCATGATAGGACCTGAGGAAAACCGTTGATTTATCTTTGGAGGTTAACTATTATTCAGAGCAATCGATCTAATTTTTGGGTGCATCATGAGCAAGAAAAGCGATTCTTTCGAGAGATGTTGGGAAGGCCATATTGAAGAGTTGATCAAGATTTCGGCCAAGAAAGCCAGTGCGGTCGAATCAAAGCATCGTCAGATAGTTGAAGGTGCATGCCGTGTATTTTTCAAGAAGGGCTTTCACCCGACATCGATGCGGGAAATCGCGGAAGCCGCGGGAATGTCTATGGGACAAATGTATCATTATATATCGTCCAAAGACGACGTTCTCTTTCTGATTCACAAGCATATGCAGACGTCATGGTACCAGAGGTTGACAGATGCCGAGATTGAAGAAATTGACGATGCAACAAAGAAGCTTGAATCGGCTCTGAAAGAATCTCTAGTATTTATTGTTGAAAATAAGGATCTGATTCAGTTTATTTACACGGAAAGCAAATATTTGGCAAAAAACCATTTGAAAGTTGTACTAGAGATGGATAATCGCAATGTCGTTGAATATTGGCGTGATCTCATCAGGAATGCGTCAAAACAGCAAGCAATTGATATAGATATTGATTTTTCTGCCAATTTGATTGCCTATATTGTTGTATTTTTAGCCCTCAGAGGTTGGAATCTAAAAAGCAGACCGGTAAGAGATTCGGTCGAGTTCATGGTAGATTTTAGTTTCAAAGGCCTTGGGCTGTCACGGCCGAGGACGCTGTAATGGTCGATGGATTGAAAAAATGCTTTTTTTGTCAAAAAATTAATTCGAGCGATCCAAATATTTGAGAAACACGGAATGGATTTTGGAGGGGAGAAATATGGAGAACCTGTCGCAAAAGGTCTGGCCGCCACTCGTCCCGAAGATCCTGCAAGTCGAGAAACCGGTATCTGAATATCTTCGGGAGTGGGCCGAGTTTTCTCCTGATCGGATTGCGCTGAGATTCTACGGGCGGGATATCAGCTATGCAGAACTGAACGAGAGCATCGATCGGTTTGCTCAAGGTCTCTTGGCTTTGGGGCTCGAGAAAGGGGACCGCGTTGCCCTTTTCATGCAAAATTGTCCGCAATTTGTCATCACCTACTTTGGTATCCTCAGGGCCGGCGGCGTGGTTGTCTGCCTGAATCCCATGTTCAAACAGGCTGAACTGGAATACGAGATCAGCGATGCGGGAAGTGAAATTCTTATAAGCCTCGACTCTTTATATCCGGAAGTCGAGAAAATCGAATCGCAAATTCAACTGAAGCATGTGATTCTGACTTCACTGAAAGATTATATGCCTTCCGACCCTATTCTCCCTTTCCCTAAAGATTCTCTGGAAAGAGAAATGACCTATAAAGGTGCAATCAGTTTTCTGGATTTTATACAAAACGCCCCTGCAACCCCCACCAACAATATAACCAATCTCGATGATCTGGCCCTTCTGCAATATACTGGTGGAACCATGGGGCTGCCCAAAGGGGCCATGCTGACTCATTATAATTTATCCTATGCTTGTGTGGGCACCGTACATTGGTACAGGCACAGATACGACGATGTCCATCTGGGTGTGACGCCATTTTTCCATATCATGGGGATGCAGCAGTTGATGTGTACGCCGCTGATTTCCGGAGGGCAGATAGTCGTTTTGACGCGTTTTGATGCGGAGGTCACAGCGCGGGCGATTGAGTTGTATCGGTGTACGTACTGGGTGACAGCGACGACCAGTTTGATTGCCTTTCTCGAAACGCCCGGGATTGAACGATACGATTTCGGCTCTTTGCGATGCCTTTGGAGCGGGGGGACGCCGATCTCGGTTGAGATACAAGTCAAAATCAAGGATTTGGCTCCGAATGCGATTATCGGCGAAGGCTATGGATTGACGGAATGCGTGTCGCAGGGGGGCGCGATCACTCCGCTCCTTCGCTACAAGCCCGGCTTTGTAGGCATCCCGCAATTGAGTCAAATGAAGATCGTAGACCTCGAAAACGGCGAGAAAGAACTTGCCCCTGGAGAAGAGGGGGAAATCGTCATCAAGGGCCCGACGGTCTGCGCGGGATATTGGAACAGGCCCGAGGAGACGCAGTTGACCTTCCGCAATGGATGGCTTTATACGGGCGATATCGGAATGCTTGATGAAGAGGGTTATCTCAAAATTGTAGGAAGGAAAAAGGAATTGATCAAGTGCAGCGGCTATAGTGTTTTCCCGAGCGAAGTCGAAAATTTGTTGTTTAAATTGCCTGCAGTCGCAGATGTTGCCGTGGTCGGTGTTCAGGATCCTTACAGGGGTGAGAGCCCAAAAGCTTATATTATTTTGAAAGCGGAGTATAAGAACAAGATTGATGAAAAAGATGTCATCGCATGGTGCAAAGAGAATATGGCGACTTACAAACGGCCTAGAGAGGTTGAATTCCGAGATGATTTGCCTAGAAGTGCCGCTGGAAAGATATTGAGGCGGGTTTTGCTTGAAGAGAGTAAAAAAATATGAAAGGGGGCTTATTGAGCGGTGTGGGAAACATTGGTTCGTAATTTTATTTTTAGGGGCGTCAACGAAAGGAGGCATGATATGCGGATGAAAAAAAGATGGTTCTTATTTGCTCTCGTTGCAATGGTGTTCTGCGGTTTGACACAGATCGCTGATGCTGCTGATTCTCCAAAGAAAATTACGTTGAAATTACAGGCTCATCTGATTCCTTCTGACACTGAACGTACCATGGGGAAATTTGCGAAGGCTGTCTCGGAATTGTCCGAAGGGCAGATCGAGATCAAACTTTTCGGCGTTGGTTCGATCGTCCCCATGGAGGAGGTTTTGAATGCCGTTGGGCAGGGCACCCTGGAGATGGCCCTGATAGCCGAAGGGTACTGGCACAAGCTTGTTCCCGTGAGCGAGGTCGCTGGGTTGCCTTTCGCCTTCAAAAATATCTACGAGGCCAAATATTTCATGTTCGACAGAGGGTACAGTGACCTTCTGAAGGAGGGCTACGCAAAGCATAACGTTTATCACATCCCGTACGAGGCGTATCCGGTGGGTCTCATGACGCGGAAGCCGGTTACGAAGGCTGAGGATCTGAAAGGCATGAAGCTTCGCGCGTACGGTGTCATGGCCGAATGGCTGACGGAGCTGGGGGCTTCAACGATGTATATTCCGGGAGGTGAACTCTATACCGCTTTGGCGACGGGGGTCGTCGACGGGCTGCATTGGGGAGATGCAGGCCCCATGTACATCATGAAATTTCATGAGGTTTTGAAAAATTACATGAAACCGGAGCCCATCGTGGGGGGATGGAACAACCTCCTGATCAATATGGATGTCTGGAAGCGTTTGACTCCAGTGCAGCAGAACATTATCGAGACCGCCGCCATGGCGTTTGGCAGTTCCAGATCGGTTGATTATACGAGGGTCATCGCCGAGACATCGCTTCACAAGATGGTTGCGGAGTGGAATGTCAGCGTCAATACGTTGCCTGAGACCGAGGTTGAAAAGATGAAAGCTGCCGCCATGGTCATCTGGGACAAGATGGCGAAAAAGGATCCGGCCAATGCGAAAGCGATCGATATGATGAAAGAGCTCCTCAAGGAACTCGGTTACATCGAATAATGAGATCTTGAAGGGATGTATGGAGCCTATGTCCATGCATCCTTTCGAGAGTTTTTTCCGTACAGCGCTTATCCAAAACGAGCAGATTTTGTGGCCGGAAGTGATGGGGTTTTCTTCACACGCTGCGCGCGCTCAGTCCCGCCCCTTTGGGGTGTGTCCTGTTTCATGCGATATCAAGTGTATCTCGCGTTTGTAGGGAGGAGACCTGTGGTGCTCGCTTTACAGACAAGTGCTTAGATTGAAAGGCCCACATTGGGAAAAAGGCCATCTCCGGATGGAAATGACGGAGCGACCATGAGACGACTTGATCGGTGTTTGCGTTTGATTGAATCAGTCAGCGAATGGACAGGCAAGGCTGTTAGTTTTTTAATCTTTGGGCTGGCGGTTGTGGTCGGGTACGGGGTTGTCGCGAGATACGTCTTCAAAAGCCCGACGGTCTGGGGACATGAGGTGTCAGCCATGCTTTTCGGCACTTTCATTGTTGTAGGGGGTGCGTATACGGCAATGCGGGGCGGGCACGTGAATATGGATCTTGTTCAGAGAGCTCTTCCTACGCGCATTCGGGCGGCAGTGGATATCCTCACTTTCTTTGTTGCGTTTTTTTTCGTGGGGGTTTTGCTGTGGAAGGGAGGGGCAACGGCGTGGAAATCCCTGCTAATGCTCGAGCGTGCCTCGACCCAGTGGGGGCCTCCGATTTTTCCGATCCGAATGGTTTTGCCGCTAGGGGCCTTACTCCTTTTGCTTCAACTTCTAGTCAAATTGATTCGTGACATCCGTGCACTCATTACCGAAAGGGGAGCAGACCAATGGAAGTCGGAAGCATAACCGCCCTTCTTTTTTTGTCGCTGGTGGTCGGTCTTCTAACGGGGCTCCCGCTCGTTTACATACTGGGTGGGCTGTCGGTCATCTTCAACTATTTCTTTCTGGGGCCGGCGTCTCTCTTCATGATCTCGTCCACGGCTTATGGGGTGATGAGCAATTTCATCCTGATCTCGATACCCCTCTTTGTGTTCATGGGGATCGTTTTACAGCACTCCGGCATCGCCGAGGCCCTCTATGAGATGATGTACAAGTGGATCGGGGGGATTCGAGGCGGGCTTGCCATGGGGACGGTCATCATCTGCACCTTCTTCGCTGCGATGTCGGGAATCAGCGGGGCTGCAACCGTGGCGATGGGAGTGATTGCGTTGCCTTCCATGCTGAAACACCAGTACAAGAAAGACCTTGCGGTGGGGTGCATTTCAGCGGGAGGGGCCCTGGGGATTCTCATCCCGCCTAGCGTGCTGATGATCGTTTACGGCGTCTTTGCAGGAGAGTCCATCGGCGCCCTGTTTGCCGGCGGAGTGCTGCCGGGCGGCCTTCTGGCTCTGATGTACATCATCTATATCGGCGTGCGGTCCTATATAAATCCGTCACTTGGACCATCACTGCCGAAAGAGGAGAGGGCGAGTTGGCGGGAGAAACTCGTGTCCCTCAGAGCCGTTATTCTTCCCATCATCCTGATTCTTCTTGTGCTCGGGGTCATCTTCAAGGGCGTCGCCACCCCTACGGAGGCGGCCGCTATCGGCGCACTCGGGGCGCTTTTCTGTGCGCTGATTTCGCGTAACCTGAACTGGAATATCTTCAAACAGGCATCCTATCAATCACTCTCCCTTTCTTGCATGATCATATGGATCATCATCGGAGGGACATGTCTGACGTCCACCTACACCGCTCTTGGCGCGGTGGATTTTATCAGTGAGACGGTCGCTTCGTTTGATGTGTCCCGCTATGTAATTCTGATCGGCATTCAGATTTTTCTAATTTTTCTAGGCATGCTGCTGGACCCCGGTGGAATCATCATGATATGCACGCCGGTGTTCGTGCCGCTTATCAAGACCCTGGGGTTCGATCCCGTGTGGTTTGGGGTTCTGTTTATCATCAATATGGAGATGTCCTATCTGACACCACCCCTCGGATTCAATCTGTTTTATATGAAAAGCATTGTCCCAGATTCAATCACCATGGTGGATATTTATAAATCGGTTTTTCCTTTTGTGGCTATTCAGGCGCTTTGCCTTTTAATTATTATTCTGTTCCCTGATCTGGTGACTTGGCTACCTAATCTATTGATAAAATGATTATAGATTATATTTTAATACGTCGAATATCATCTCATATATGATTAACAATTGAGTTGATAATTTTAAAATCAAGTCTATCAATTTTCATGTATTCGAGAATAGATAGTTGATTACTTTTTTAAAACTACTTTTTTATGGAATTTTTGAAGAGATAGTGAACAAAAGCCGACTCAATGCTTTATTTTGAATAGTGTGAGCTTCTTCTGCCGATATATGGGGGTGTGAGCATGAAAAATAGTCTGTTGGATGGCAAGAGAATTCTCATTGTCGATGATGAAGTAGATGTTCTGGAAACTTTGTCGGATTTTCTTTCGATGTGTGACATTACAACTGCTCAGACCTTTGAAGAAGCTAAGCAGAATATTGAAACAAAGCACTTTGATATTGCTGTTTTGGATATTATGGGCGTTGATGGATATAAGCTCTTGGAGCTAGCCCGAGAAAAGCAGATCATTCCGGTCATGTTGACAGCCAATGCGCTGAGTGTACAGGATACGATGAAATCGTTTCAGGATGGTGCTGTTTCCTACGTTCCTAAGGAGGAAATGAACCAGATTGAAACGATCCTGAATGAAGTGTTGGAAGCGCAGCAAAAGGGCAAGGGTTTTATGAGGCGTTGGCTTGAACGGTTTGATCATTATTACGAAAAAAAGTTTGGATCCGACTGGAAAAAGGAAAATAAGGAATTTTGGGAACGGTTCGGTTATTGGGTTTAGCCATCCGAAACAGGTCATTTCACTGACTCAGATGAAGTCGCATGCTTATATCTGCAAACAGTTTCCATCCGGAAATGGTCTTTTTGGCCAATCTCGGCGTCAATCTGCATGTTTGCTTGTGCGGCGACCTGCAGGTCGCCTCCGCACAAATGCTTGATTTGCTTGATATTTGGCAAAAATTTTCATTTCCGGATTGGAAACCGGGTTCTACTGGGAAATCATTTCCGGATGGGAACAAACTATACACGGGGTTGATTCCCCAGAGCGGAGATCTCAGCACAATCCGCCTGAGGGTGTTCCTGATCGGCCATGGCGCTCGGAAGTGTTTCAAGTCGGAAAATGGGAGATCTGGACGCGGGTTTCGAGCTCTACAGACACCGGGATGAAAAGGATTATTTACTGATGAACGTGAATATTGAAAACCCTGTGAGTGGGGTACGGGTCCTGACCATTGACAGACCTCCCGTAAACGCCTTGAACGAAGAAATAGTGGATGAGCTGAGAGATGCCGTCAAAGCGGCTATGCTTGATGGTCGTGTCCGGGTCCTGGTTATAACGGGGGCCGGGAAAATCTTTGTTGCCGGTGCCGACTTGGACAGGTTGCTGGCTGCGGATATGGACGCCGGCCGGAAGATGGCCGATGGCGTCAAGGGATTGCATCGGGAGATGAGGCAGGGTGGAAAGCCCGTGATCGCTGCTATCAACGGCATGGCCGCCGGTGGCGGGCTCGAGTTGGCGATGGCGTGTGACGTCCGGATCGCCGATCAGAATGCCCGCATGGGGTTGCCCGAGGTGACTCTGGGAGTGCTCCCAGGGGCCGGCGGAACGCAGATGCTTCCGCGCCTGGTAGGTGCCGGAAAGGCCATGGAGATGATGTTTACGGGGATGATCATCGATGCGAACGATGCACTGCAGCTCGGTTTGGTCGAGCAGGTGGCAATCGTTGAATCTGCATTGGATCTGGCCTTGAAAATGGCCGCTAGGATGGTGAAAAATGCCCCTCTCGCCATATCGGAGATAAAGGCCGCCGTCTATGACACTATGTCTCTTCCTCTGGATCAAGGACTGGCGGAGGAAACCGGGCGGTTTGCGCGTCTTTGCAGGACTGCGGACAAAAACGAAGGGATTACGGCCTTCAAATCGCGGCGAACGGCTGTGTTCAAGGGAATTTGAGGCTAGTTGTATACATTCCGGAAAGAGTCTTTTTTGCCAGTCTCGGCCTCAGTCTGCACGCTTCCTTGTCCAAAGGCTTAGCGGCCACCTCTGTGCAATAGATTGTTTTTTCTCTGACATTGGGGACATCCGGAATCCACCTCTGCAGGGTGAGAGTGGAAGGGTGTGAAAATGATCCTCAGTTCCGGATGGATGCTACAAAAGACAATAAAAGTTATCTTTATAAAAATAGTAATATTATGATTTCAAATTTTTTTATGTAGATAAAGAATTTAACTCTAAATATTTCAATGTTTATATATTAAATAATTTAAAAATCATTATTTGAAAAGCCAAATTTTCTCTATAATGCACTAAAAAAATTAAAATGTGAAAATGCTGGAGGAATGACTGTAATGGATTTCAATTTAACGCGTGAACAAAAAGAAATAAAGAAGGCCGCCAGGGAATTTGCGGAGGGTGAATTCCCGAAGGTAGCCAAAGAGTGCGATCGGGAGGAGAAAACCAGTCTTGAACTGATCAAGATGGCTTGCGAACTCGGATTCGTGGGGTTATTCATCGACGAGGCCTACGGCGGCGGCGGTTACGGGTATCTCGAAAACGCCCTGGTGACGGAAGAGTTCTGGCGGGTCGACCCAGGGCTGGGGGGCGCCACTCTTTGCCCCTGTTTTGGCGCCGAGATGATCCTTCTCTTCGGCACGGAGGAGCAGAAGAAAAAGTTGCTCATGCCGATCTGCAAGGGGGAGGCCATCAGTGCGGTGGCCGCCACCGAGCCGGATGCGGGGAGCGATGTCCTCTCTGTCGCGACACGGGCGGAAAAGAGCGGAGACAAGTATATCGTCAACGGTTCCAAGATGTTTATATCCAATGGAAACATCGCAGATTTCTTCGTGACGTTGTGCTTGACCAATCCGGATGCCGGGTCCCGGCACGAGAGGCACAGTGTGATGGTCATCGAGGCGTCGCGGCCTGGGATCAGCCGCAGCAAGTTGAGGGGCAAGCTCGGCATCCGGGCGCACGACACGGCCGAGATCGTTTTCGACAACGTCGAGGTGCTCGCCGAAAACTTGATCGGTGAAGAGGGTAGCGGGTTCAAATCTTTCATGGCGTTTTTCAATCGCTCCCGGTCGTATGTGGCTGCGCAGGGCGTGGGCGTTGCACAGGGGGCCCTGGAGATGGCTCTGAAGCATGTCAAGCAGAGGCGGCAGTTCGGTACGACCCTGTCTACGTTCCAGATGGTGCAGGGGAAGCTGGCTGAGATGGCGACCTTGACCGAGGCGGCAAGAAACCTTGTCTACAAGGCGGCGTGGAAGCTCGACAGGGGAGAGCTTGAAGAAATGTTGATCTCGATGGCCAAGTGGTTCGCCGGAGAGACAGGGGTGCGGGTCGTCGATGAATCCCTTCAGTTGCACGGCGGATACGGTTTCATGGACGAGTACGACATCAGCCGTTTCTATCGGGACGCGAAGATCGTCGAGATCTATGAGGGCAGCAAGGAGATCGAAAAGCTCATTATCGCCAAAAGGCTTCTCAAGGGAAACGGCTTGAAGGTCATGGGCTGGTAGTTCACCGCACTGAAGAGGGATTGGCGGAAGTGACAGAATGTAATCGTTGAAAGCGAGGAAAGGATATGTCAATAGCTAAGAACGAACCTGTGATCGTATCGGCGGTGAGGACCCCGATAGGCGATTTCGGCGGATCTCTGCGTGCGCTGTTGCAGGAGCAGTTGGCCGTCACGGTTTTGAAGGAAGTCTGCGAACGGGTGAATTTTCCGAAAGAACGATTGGATGACGTTTATTGGGGGGTGGCGATGCCGCGGAGCGACGAAAACGGGCTGGCGCGCGGTGCGGTCTTAAAGGCCGGCATCCCTGAGCATGTCTCGGCAGTGCACGTCAACCGCGCTTGCTGCTCTTCCATGGAAGCGATCCGCATCGCCGCCATGGCGATCCGACTCGGGGAAGGCGAGGCGCTGATTGCGGGCGGCGGTGAGAGCATGAGCAACGTCTCCTACAGCATCAAAAACGCCCGGTGGGGGTTGCGCCTCCGGCATCAGGAACTCTCCGACGGGATCTGGGACGGCTTGACCGATCACCACTCGGGGCTCATTATGGGTATGACCGCCGAAAACGTGGCTGAAAAGTACGGCGTCTCCAGGGAGGACCAGGACGAATTCGCTTTTGTCAGCCAGATGAGGGCCAAAAGGGCGTTGGAAAGTGAGCGGTTCAAGGACGAAATCGTTCCTGTGGTGATTCCGGGTAAGAGGGGCAAACCCGATATCGTGGTGGATACCGACGAGCATCCGAGGCCTGAAACGACCCTCGAAGAGTTGCATAAACTGCCGCCCGCCTTCAAGGAGGGAGGGACCGTCACGCCGGGAAACTCCTCCGGTCTGAACGACGGGGCGAGCGCCGTCCTGGTGCTTTCGAAGCGCATGGCGGACGAGTGCGGAATGAAAAGACAGTGGTGGGTGGTAGGCTCGGCGGCTGTCGGTGTGGACCCGCGTTATATGGGGATCGGGCCGATTTATGCCATCCGCAAACTCTTAAAGCAGACCGGGCTTTCGCTTGAAGAAATGGAGCTGTTCGAGATCAACGAGGCCTTCGCGGCCCCTTCAGTGGCCGTAGAACGGGAACTCGGACTGAACCGGGAGATCGTCAATGTCAATGGGAGCGGGATAGCCTTGGGCCATCCGATCGGAAACACAGGTTGCCGTATTGTTGTAAGCTTGATCCACGAGATGGAAAAGCGGGGTCTGAAGCGGGGGATGGCTTCCTTGTGTGGGGGAGGCGGACACGGCCAGGCCATCATCGTCGAGCGTGCGGAGTAACAGGCTGTTGATGCAAAAGACATACTGCTTCGCCCGGCTTATCCCCGGGCGGGAGGCGCTATAAGAGATGAACGAAGAGCGCAGAGAGCGGGAAAGACATATCATAAACCTGATGGTCAACGGCCGATCCTATGATCTGCCGGTTGGGGACGCCCACGGCGCAGTCGCACCGGCGCACACTTTGGCGCAGACGTTGCGGGAGACCCTGGGTCTGACCGGGACCAAGGTCGGGTGCGACCAGGGGGCGTGCGGGGCCTGCACGGTTTTGATGGACGGAAAGCCGGTGCTGTCCTGCGTGACCCTGACAGTCGAATGTCACGGCCGCTGCATTGAAACCGTAGAGGGGCTCGAAGACGGCGCGACCGGCCGGCTGCACCCTCTTCAGCAGGCCTTCATCGACAACACGGCCTTTCAGTGCGGTTTTTGCACGCCGGGCATTCTGATGAGCTCCAAGGCCCTGCTCGAGAGAGATCCGGCCCCCGGAGAAGACGCCGTGAAGCAGGCCCTGGCTGGGCACTATTGCCGCTGTATCTCCCACTACGAGGTGGTCCAGGCCGTGCTGGATGCCGCTCAATCGGGGAGGTCATATGACTGAGCACTACAGGCATATTGGAAGAGAGACCCCCCGCAAGGACGCCAGGGACATCGTCACCGGGAGGGCTCGATACATCGATGATATCGTGCGGCCGGGGATGCTCCACGGGAAGGTTCTCCGCAGCCCCCTGGCGCATGCCGAGATCAAACGGATCGACTGCAGCCGTGCGAGGGCACTCCCGGGCGTCAAGGCGGTGCTGACCCATGAAGATGTGCCGGACTTGGCGTGGGGCATCCCCAAGCACATGAAAGTGCTCGACCGGAAGGTCCGGTATGTGGGGGACGCGGTGGCGGTGGTTGCGGCAGAGACCCTCGATGCGGCCGATGCCGCGCTGGAGGCGATCGAAGTCGAATATGAGCCGCTCCCGGCGGTCTACGACGCCGCGGCGGCAATCGAGGTGGACAGCCCGCCGATCTACAGCCAGTATCCCCGCAACACCTATCCCGGAGACCCGCCTGTATTCGAGCCGAAACTACTTAACGGCGTACGCATGGGGGAGGTCGAGAAGGGGTTCGCCGAGGCGGATTTCGTCGTCGAGGGGGTCTGCGGTTACGAGATATTTCCGAACCCCCTGCCTCCCGAACCGCCTGGGGTGATCGCCGAGTGGGAGACCGAGGACCGCCTGACGATCTACACCCCGTCACAATCCATCGCTTTCAACCGCTTCATCGGAATCCCGTTCATCGGCATGGCGGATATGCGGGCGGTTAGCACCCAGTGCGGCGGCAGCTACGGCACCAAAAACGCCAATATGACACCGGTCGGCTATGCCGCCCTGCTGGCCCGGGCGACAGGCCGGCCCGTCAAGGTCTATTACACCAAGGAAGAGCATTTCCACGCCTACTCGCTGAGGCTGGGGTCCCGCGTTCGGGCGAGGGTGGGGATCAAGCGGGATGGGACGCTCACCGCGGTTTCGGGCGAATGGTTCGTCAACACAGGATCGGGTTCGGAGTCGGGCCCTTTCCAGATCGCCGTCGGATGCGGAGAGCTGCAACTGGTTCTGCGCTGCGCCCATTGGGACCTGAAGACGCGCCTCGTCTGCACCAATCGTTCTCCTTCAGGGATCGTTCGAGGGTACGGCGGGCAGGAACTGGAAAGCTCGATCCTGCCGGTCGTATCCATCGCCATGGAGAAAGCCGGTGTCGATCCGGTAGCCTTTTTCAGAAAGAATATCGTCAAGGCCGGGGACGGCTATTTCTGGCGCGAGGGCAACTGGTGGTCCTACCGGGGCATCGATTTTTCCAAGGCCATCGACCGGGGCGCAGAAGCCTTCAACTGGAAGGAGAAGTGGCGCGGCTGGGGGAAATACACCTTGGCCGAGGGCTCGAAGAGACGGGGCGTAGGGGTCGGCGTCCACAGCAATGCCGATGTCGGTGAGGATTCCTCCGAAGCCCTCGTCAAGCTGACGCCGGACGGGCGGACCACGGTGTTTTGCTGCGTCTCCGAATCCGGTCCGGGGCAGCGGAGCAGCCTCTGCAAGATGGCGGCCGAAGTGTTGAACCTTCCGCTCGAACGGGTGAATCTATCCCCGCCGGATACCCATGTCAACCCCTTCGAGTTCGGTCTGATGGGGTCACGGGGCACTTACGCCGTCGGGTCCGCAGTGATCAACGCCGCCGAGGATGCGCGGCGCAGGCTCTTGGAGATGGCCGCTCCCATGCTCCATGCGACGCCCGAACAGCTCGAGACCAAAGACGGTATGGTGTACCGGGTAGGCCGCCCCGACGAGCGCATCCACTGGCGGCGGATCATGGGCTTGACACGCACCTGTGTGGGCGAAGGCCGCTTCGACCCGGATTATTCGCTCTGCAATTTTCTGATGACTTTCGTCGAAGTGGAGGTCGATACGGAAACGGGCGTCGTGGAGCTGCTCTGTGTGGTCAACGCCACGGACTGCGGCCGGATCATCTCCCCGAAGGCCCTCGAGGGGCAGCTGCATGGTGCCTTGGGCTCCGCGGGGTTGGACACCGCCATTTTCGAGGAAACAGTCCTGGACGAAAGATCCGGGCGGATCTTGAACGGCAACATGGTGGATTACAAGTGGCGCACCTTTGCCGACTTGCCGAATTTCAAGAACATCATCCTGGAGACCCCTGCCCCGAGCCACCGCTTCGGCGCTGTGGGCGTAGGCGAAATCGCCACCTCACCGGGCCCGAGCGCCGTGCTCATGGCCGTGTACAACGCCATCGGCGCGAGGGTGATGGATTACCCCGTGACCTCGGACAAGGTCCTGAAGGCCTTGGGTAAGATATAATCGGGAGACCCTATGTTGAAACCTTTCAGACATATCGATGCCCAAACGGTTGCCGAGGCGATCGAACTGAAAAATGCCCACCGCGGAAAGGCGCGGTTCCTCGCCGGGGGGACCGACCTCCTCGGGCTGCTCAAGACCCGGGCCGAGCCCGACTATCCGGAGCTCCTGATCAACATCAAGAGGATCCCCGGGTTGGATGCCATCGAGACAGACGGCGACGGCGCCCGGATTGGGGCCCTAACTCCGCTTGCCGACATCGTTGAATCGCCTTTGCTGAGGCGGGATTACTCGATCTTGGCTGACGCCGCCGAATCGGTCGGGATGCCGCAGATCCGCTACATGGGCACGATCGGCGGCAATCTGGCCCAGGAGACGCGCTGCTGGTATTACCGATACCCCCACGAAATCGGCGGCCGGATCCTGTGCCGGAGGAAAGGGGAAGGGCCGTGCCTGGCTGTCACCGGCGACAACCGGTATCACGCCCTCTTCGGAGGCAAACGGTGCTTTGCGGTCTGCCCATCGGACACCGCGGTCGCCCTGGCCGCCCTGGGTGCACAGATTCGGATCGCCGGGCCCGACGGGGGACGCAGCCTCGATGCGGGCGCATTCTACGATGCCTTGGGCAATGCGTTGGCCCCTGGGGAAATCGTGACGGAGATCCTCATTCCCCGCCCGCCGTCCGGGAGCAGACAGGTGTTTCTCAAGCACAGGGTCAGGGGTTCGATCGATTTTGCGGTTGCAAGCGTGGGAGTGGTCCTTGCCCTGAAACACGGTGTTTGCTCCTTTGTCCGCATCGTGCTGGGCGCGGTGGCGCCTGGACCCTACAGGGCGCTGAAGGCCGAAGAATTCCTTCGGGGAAAGCCGATCGATGCCGGCACCGCGGAGAGCACAGCCGCAGCAGCCTTGGAGGGCGCTGTGCCCCTGAGCCGGAACGTATACAAAATCGAGATCGCCAAAGCTTTAGTGAAAAGGGCGCTTTCGAGGGATGGAAGAAATGGCCTTTGATACCGCTCTGACGCGGATGCTCGGCATCCGGTATCCCATCATTCAGGGGGCCTTCGGGCCGAAGGGGATGGGCACCTCCCGGATCGCGGTGCCGGTTTCCGAGGCTGGCGGTCTGGGGATCATGACCTCGATTTCCTATAAGGATCCAGATGAATTCCAGCAGGATATCCGGGATGCCAAGACCCGGACCGAAAAGCCGTTCGGGGTCAATTTCTCCCTCTTCAAGGACCGCGGGATCCTGGAGGACCACCACGAGGCGTATGTCAAGATCGCCCTCGAGGAGGGGGTGTGGATCATCTTCACCTCGGCTTACGACGGATCGGCGATCGGACGGCGGTGCAAGGCCGAGGGGTGTATCTGGATCCACAAGTGCGCGGCCATCGAGCACGCCGTTTCGACCGCCCGAAAGGGGGCGGACGCCATCGTGCTGGTAGGTTTCGAGGGGACCGGCTTCAAAAGCCCGCTCCAGAACTCCACCTTGATCAATATCACGGCGACCCGGAAGCTGATCGACACGCCCCTGATCGCAGCCGGCGGCATTGGCGACGCCCGCGGCTTCGTCGGCGCGCTCGCCATGGGCGCTGCGGCCGTCTATCTGGGAACGGCGATGATGGCGACGCAGGAGTTTCAGGCCTCCGGGGCGCTGAAGCGGGCCATCGTCGAACAGAGCGTCCTGGATGCGGACTACCGCCGCAAGGTTTATCAGATGGGGCATGGCATCAAGCACTCGCTGGCCTCGACGGTGATCGAATCGATACCGACCGTGGACCAGTTCATACGGAACATGATCGAAGAATCCGAAGAAATCATCGCGGGACTGGCCCGCATGAACTTATCGAAAGGCGGAGAGAATGCGTCAACTTAATGGAGTCGGGGTTTTGGGTGCAGGGCAGATGGGGGCCGAGATCGCGCTTTGCTTCGCGGCCTGCGGAGTGAGTGTCGTGATGCGCGAGCCGGACTTGCCGTTGGCTGAGCAGGGAAAGGCTAAAATCGGGAAGGTTCTGGACAAGGCGGTCGCCAAGGGGCGGTTCCCGGCCGAGGAGCGGGATGCGGTATTGGCTCGTATCGTGCCGACGGCCGACTATAAGGCGTTTGTTGACGTGGATCTGGTGGTCGAGGCGGTTTTTGAAAACATCGAACTGAAAAAGAGCGTCCTCGAAGAGGCTGACGAGGTCTGCAAGCGCGAATGCATCATCGCCACCAACACCTCCTCCATTCCGATTACCTTGCTATCGACCGCGGTCGGTGAAAACAGACGTCCACTGTTCATAGGAATGCATTTTTTCGCTCCCGCTTTCACTATGAAGCTGGTAGAAGTGATCCCGGGGCTGGAGAGCGGCGGGGAAACCATCGATTTTGCGATGGAGGCCTGTCGAATCATTGGCAAGACGGCGGTGCGTGTCAAGGATACGGCGGGCTTTGTAGTCAACCGGATGCTGTTCGCTATGTTCGGGGAGGCCGTGAGGCTCGTGGATGAAGGCGTCGCCTCATGTGAGGATATCGATGCGGCCTGTAGATTGGGATTGGGGCATCCGCTTGGGCCTTTCGCCCTGATGGACATGGCGGATCTCGGTATGGCACTCAACGTAGGCAATCTGTTGAAGGAGGCCCACGGAGACCGGTTCCGCTTCGGAGACGCGCTCAAGCAGCGCGTGTACGCCGGCCATATCGGGAAAAAATGCGGCAGAGGCTGGTACCGGTACGCATAAAAGCGCAAATATTTTTATCCCGTAGATGGTCAGCAACCGGAATAGGTTCCCTGCTGAAGGGTGAAAACAGACTCGACCCGCCTTCTGAACGGCCGAAGCATGTGAAGAAAAATTCCCATTTGCCGACTGAAGATCTTGTCGTGCCGGATGCTCTTTTCCGGATGGGTGTTGTGTGGTGGATTCAACTTGTTTCCGGGAATCGACGTGCGGATTCCTGCTGCCTAAGCGGAGCCATTGGATATGTCATATCAGCAAATAACCTACAGCGTTGAAAAAAATATCCTGACCATTACGTTGAACCGCCCTGAAAAGCGCAATGCTTGGACGTGGGTGATGGCCAACGAACTCAGGGATGCGATGCTCAGGGCCGAGCGTGACCGTGATGTCCGGGTGGTCGTGCTGACGGGCGCCGGAAATGCCTTTTGTTCGGGCGCCGACCTGGATGAATTGAAAGATGCAGGGAATCTTCTGCAAGAGGTGTTGAGAGAGGACAATCAGGATGCACCTGAGAAACAGGTGTCCATTCTGATGAAGACGAAGACGGATGAAGAACTCGATCCGGAAAACCCGTCCGGCAAGCGGGGGGATTTCCGGAAGCGGTTCTCTTATTTCCTCGGCGTCGATAAACCGGTCATAGCGGCGGTCAACGGGCCTGCTGTCGGTCTGGGCTTTGTGGTCGGTCTTTATTGCGACATCCGGTTTGCATCGGACCAGGCGAGGTTTTCGACGGCCTTTTCCCGGCGCGGTTTGATCGCCGAGCACGGCATCAGTTGGATCCTGCCGAGGATTGCAGGCCTGGCGAACGCCCTGGATCTGCTTTTCTCCGCAAGGATGATCGACGCCTCGGAGGCCTTGAGCATGGGCCTGGTGAGCCGGGTGTTTCCCCAGGGCGAATTCATGGCGCGCGTGAAGGATTATGCCTCCGTCCTTGCGACGGAGGTCTCCCCCCGGTCGCTTGGCGTCATGAAACGGCAGGTCTACCGTGCGCAGTTTCAGACCCTGGCCGAGGCCTGGCAGGAGGCGGATGCCGAGATGCTGCTTAGTTTTCGCTCTGAGGATGCCAAAGAGGGCGTCGCGCACTTCCTGGAGAAGCGTGCGCCGGACTTCACCGGGAGATAGTTTTTCGACATATGCCTTCGAGCACAGGCGTCAGTCGATCTTCAGGATGCGGCCCCTGTAGGAGAAGGGATCGGAGATCTCCCATGAAACCGCCTCCTGGTTGTAATCCGTGATGCAGCGGCGCTCGAGCTTGTCGAAGGGGGTTCTGCCCGGGTCGGCCAGGATGACGGCGGTTTTTTCGGTCCGGTTGGCCCGGCGTATCAGTTTGTGCCACGGGGATACCAGCTCGTCCCAGAAGCAGATGTCCGCACCCATGACGATATCGAAAGCCTGCAGATCGTCTTGTGTGAGGTCCGCTATTCCGAGGCGGAGCGTCCTGATGTCGACGTCGTTCGCCTGGGCCTGAATCTGCAGGAAGGGGAACACCTCTGCGTCGATATCCATGCAGGTGACCTTTGCGGCCAAATTCTTGGCGCAGTAAATCCCGGCCAATCCCCAGCCGCAGCCGACATCCAGGATATTCAGGCCGCCCGGCAGGTGCTGGTGCTGGATGAAGTCGATCAGCATCCAGCTTGATTTCCAGATGCGAAACCCGTGGACGGTGGGGGAATGGTCGCGTTTGATTCTCCGGATCGACCGGTGTACGGGTTTCAGGATCCTCAGGTCGTGGGAGTGGATCTCCAGTTTTTCTGCCTTTTTCATCGGTTCGATTACCCTCAGGGGCCGGGTGAATGAAGATCCAAGTCGGGTGTTGCAGGATCCCCTGGCTTTTCAAAGACCAAAAAAAGACGCCTCCCTTGTACAAGGGAAGCGTCTGGAGTGCTGGGGAAAAAATCAGCGCTCGACTACATTGACGGCAGCCGGGCCCTTTTTGCCTTCTTCGATATCAAACGAGACATGAGCACCTTCTCGCAGGGACTTGAATCCGCTGCCTGCAATCCCTGAATGGTGCACGAAAACATCGGGACCGTTTTCCTGCTCGATGAAGCCGAAGCCTTTGCTGTCATTAAACCACTTGACCGTTCCATTCGCCATGGTGACAACCTCCTTTCGCGAAAATTTCTCGCAGTTCCAAACTTCAGGTGCCACTCTTGACAAATGGATTGTTTCCTGAAAAGAACTTCGAAATCTTAATATTGTCAAAAATTATACCTGATTTTTTAAGAAAAGCAAGCATTATTTTATAAAAATTGTTTTTATTTTTGATCCTGAGGGTTTGCCGCTTCGATCGAGTGTCGTGCAGATGGCATTCGGGACGGCCTTTTTTGCCCATTTCCGCGTCAATTCGTGCCTGTGCGTCGGCGGTCTGGAGGTCCCTTCCGCGTCATAGGCCATCGTCCATCTGGGCGGCTCAAGGGCCGGCGCGATGAACCAGAAGCCACAATCCGCCGGATTCCAGGATCGTGGCGGCATCGGGCGGAATCGCCGCTACGGCGAGCATTCCTTCCAACTCATCCCTCGAGATCCATTTTTTGCCGAGGCGATAGTTGAGTTCCCTGGATTCCTCGGCGATGGGATCGATCTGTTCCTTGGGGGTCAGCGGGCCGAATCCGCCCCCTATGAGCGCCTGCCCGCCGGGCCGGAGCACATCGAATATCCCGGGCAGCATGGTGGGGGTCAGGAAAAAAAAGGCCCCCCGGAAGACGACCAGGTCGAAGGCCGCCTGGAACGGAGGCTGTGTCAGTTCTCCGATCACCCATGCGCCGCCCGTTGGAAACGCCTGCCGAAGATGCGGGAGCAGATAACTTTCCCGGAGGAGGCAGACCGGCGCCATTTCCGGGCGCTTCTTACGAATCGCCGCGCTGATCCCGCCGGAGAAGGGGCCGAGTTCGAGCACTCGCCCGGATCTCTCAGGGCACCAGGGCGCGATCCAATCCGCCAGGTGGGGGTAAATGGGGCCCCACAAACGGTTGAGGCGGTCGATCAGGGTCGGGTCCATGATGTTCGTTCCAGTGTTTTCAGCGCGCGTGTCTCGTCGAGGCCAGGGGTTCGTTGCGGCCTTTCAAGCGGCGCCGGTCCCGGTCAGGACTACAAGGTGGACCTTCCTCGGGCCGTGAACGCCGTAGACGATATGGAGTTCGATGTCAGCGGTCTTGCTCGGGCCCGTGATGAAGGTGAGGTTCGGTCCCAGCCCCTCGCGGCGGATCTCTGGGTGCCATTTGAGGACCGTGTAAAGCTCCTCGAAATCGGCCAGGATCTGACCTGGTTCGATGACTGCCACGTGCACGTCGGGTGCGAGGGAGACCGCACGGGGCTGCCCGGCCCGGCTTCGAAGGACGAGGGTTGCGCTTTGAGCGACACAGAAATCGGCGGAGGTGACGCCTATGCAGGCCAGACCGAGTGCCTCCCGTATGCGGGCCCGGCGTTCGTCTTGGCTGAGCCCGCCAAGCGCCGGGTCCTGCAGGTCGACGGGAAAGAAGGGAATTCCCAGGCCGGCCAGTCGATGTTTCAGATCGAGCGGGTCGAGCAGGGGATGGCGCCAGCAGAGGATCCCACGACGGGAGGCAGGGTGCTCCGGGTGGTCGACGGCGATCTGATGGATGACGTCAGCCGCCTCCTGAAACCCTTCGACCGGGTGCACCTCCAGGTTGATGGCCCGCCCCTCCTCCATCAGCCGCTCGAGCAAGGCCAGACGATCCTTCCCTTCACGGTTGGCGATCCGGTCAAGGACCCTGAGGGTCTCTTCCGGCGGCGCGCCTTCCGGCTGCAGGGTCGTGTGCGCCCTGCGGCTCTCTGCACCCAAAGCCTGTCGCACCCTGCTCAGAAATAGGTTCTCCGGGTCGTTCATGATCGCTTTTGATCCTTGCAATGATCCCCCTTCTCGATTCTTCAAGGGGGCTATGGGGGATTCATAGCCCTGCGCGACGGGCTGCGTGCCAGGAACCGTCTGCGGGCGAGCGGTGGCATGTCCCGTGAAAGGGTCCAGCCGTCGAAGGGGGCTGGAAGCCTGCGGATCATTCCGGTTCGGCGCGGCAAAAGGCGCTGCGCGAACGATGCAGCCCGCATGAAAAGGTGATAGACACGGGGGTTGCAGGCCATGCGGGCCCAGGCCTTGTAGGCCAGTTTCTCCGCGATGGGCGCCGGGCGGGTTTCCCATGCGGGGTCGCCTTCCGCGAGGCGCGCGCGGAGTTCGAGGAGCAGCTTCGGGATCCGGATGTGGACCGGACAGGCGTCTTCGCACGCACCGCAGAGGGTTTCCCCCTGACAGAGGTGTCTTCCACGTTCGATCCCCCAGAGCAGCGGGGTGATGACGGCGCCGATGGGGCCGGAGTAAATCGACCCGTAGGCGTGTCCGCCGATCTTGCGGTAGATGGGGCAGACGTTCAGGCAGGCGCTGCAGCGGATGCAGCAGAGGATCTCCCGGAAGACCGGGTCGGCGAGAATGCGGCTCCGGCCGTTGTCGACGATCACGACGTAGAAGTGTTCGGGGCCGTCCTCGAAATCAGGCGATCGGGGTCCGCCAACGTAGCTCACGTAGGTGGCCATCTTCTGGGAGGTGGCCCCGGTGGAAAGCAGGCGGAGCAAGACATCGTGGTCCTCCAGCCGGGCGGCGATGCGCTCCATCCCCATGAGGGCGACGTGGACCTTCGGAAGGGTGGTGGCCATGCGCACGTTGCCTTCGTTCGACAGGATGGTGATGTGTCCGGTTTCAGCGCAGGCCAGATTGCACCCGGAGATGCCCATGTCGGCCTTGAAGAATTTATCGCGCAGGGCGCGGCGGGCGGCGAGGGTCAGGGTCGGTGGGTCTTCGGAATAGGGGATTCCCAGGTGTTCGGTGAACAGGGCCCCGATCTCCCGGCGCGTCATGTGCATGGCCGGCCCCAGGATATGCGAGGGCCTGTCGCCCGCCAGTTGCACGATGTACTCCCCGAGATCGGTTTCCATGACCTCGATGCCGGCTTCGACAAGGGCGGGGTTGAGGCCGATCTCTTCGCTCAGCATGGATTTGCCTTTGACGATCCGGCGGACCGCGTGGCGTTGAGCGATCCCGAGCACGTGGGCCACCGCCGTTTGCGCGTCCGGGGCGTAGAGGACGTGTCCGCCGTGTTCTCTCACACCCTCAGCGAAGGCGGCGAGGAGGATATCCAGGTTTTCGATTGCCGCCATGCGGAGGTCGTGCGCGGTGTCGCGCAGGCCGGGACCTTCGGGCAGGGCTTGATAGGCCCGGGCTGTCGCCGGTCCGAGCCGGTTCTGCATGTCGGCCATGGCTGCCTGCAGGACAGGGTTGGACAGGCCCCGGCGTGCGGCGTCTTTATAGTCTTGCGGGGTTGGATGCCGCACGGACGTGCTCCTCGGTTGAATCCAGGATGCGGGCGATATGGATGGCCTTTACACGGGAGCCTATACGGCTCAGCCGGCCCTGGATGTTCATGAGACAGCCGCTGTCGCAGCCGGCCACTGCGTCGGCGCCGCTGGCCAGGATGAGTTCGACCTTTTCCTGGACGAGGGCGGTCGAGATCTCAGGGTATTTGAAGGAAAAGGCGCCCCCGAACCCGCAGCATCGATCCGAATCCGCCATTTCCACGAACTCTGCCCCGCGGAGGCTCCGCAGCAGCCGGCGGGGTTGTTCGCGGATCCCCAGGCCGCGCGCCAGCTGGCACGAATCGTGGTATGTGATTCTGCCTTCGAAGGCGGCCCCTACATCCTCGACACGCAAGATGTCCACCAGAAACTCGCTAAACTCGAAGGTGCGCGCCGCCGTCTCCCTAGCCCGGGGCTCCCATGTACGGTCCCCCCGAAAAAGATCCGGGTAGTGGCGGCGCACCATGTGGACGCAGGAGCCGGATGGGCTGACGATGGGCAGGCCTTCTTCGAAGCACTGCAGGAAGCGTTTGGCGAGGCGCCTGGCCTCCTGACGGTACCCGGCGTTGAAGGCGGGTTGACCGCAGCACGTCTGGCGTTCGGGGCAGATCACACGCAGCCCCAGCCGTTCGAGAACGTTCTGCACCGCTTCCCCGGTCTCAGTGGAGATCAGGTCCACCAGGCATGGGACAAATAACAGGACCGTGGTTGGAGACGCCATTTTGCAAATGTCCTTGGGGGTCGATGCCGGCTGCACCCGGCGGCGGCTCGACGGCCGCTCAGCGGAGGCAGCGGAAACTATACCAGATGCTCCGGGGAATACAAACTGAAATTCCCGGGGGTTTTTAGAGGACGAACCTTCCAGTCGTGCATCAGGCTAAGGCGAGGCGCCGGGTCCTGCCGGATGGGACGGGACGGCTGGTCTTTCCCTGCGGGATGCTTTTTGCCGCACGGCTGCATCTTGAGAAGACCGCAGGAAAATAAAAAATGACACTTGGAAGGGGTTCTTTTGAAAAAGAGGCGGGAGCCGGGAGCCGTGTCCTCCAGCAGCGGAAGGACACGGCTCAGAACCGATCATGCGGTCAATTCCATCAGTTCGAGATCGAAATGGAGGGTTTTGCCGGCCAATGGATGATTGGCATCCAGGGTCACGGTCTCCCCTTCGACGGCGCTGATGATCACGGGGATCGGCTGGCCCTGCATATTCTGAAGCTGAAGGCGCTGTCCGATCTCCGGTTCGATATCGGCCGGAAAGTCGGTCTTGCTGACCGTCACTTTCAACTCTTCTTTGGGATGTCCGTAGCCTTCTTCAGGCGAAATGGTGACGGTTTTGGATTCCCCCACCTGCATGCCGAGGACACCCTGCTCGAAGCCCTGAATCAGCTGCCCTTCACCCAGGGTAAATTCAAGGGGTTCCCGCCCGTTGGAACTGTCAAAGACAGTTCCATCTTCCAGCCTGCCGGTGTAGTGAACTTTTGCTTTGTCGCCGTTTTTTGCCTTGGTCATTGAATCCTCCCTAAAATTTTTGACTTAATGTAATATAATAAAGAGAAAATATAATTAATCAAGTCCTGTGGGGAATATTCATCTCGGTCCGATCCCCTGGGGACTGGCTCCCGGATGAGAAGTATCGACGATCCTTCTTTTTCCGGATATGGACGGTTAGGCAACCGCCTGTAGGTTTTCATCCGGGGAAACCGGAGTCTGAGGCGATAGCGGGATACGATGAAGACGCCGTCATAGTCGAAAAGGCAAGCTTTACTTATTCGCTGTGATGATTAGATTTTTTGTTATTAACCTTTTCTGGGAGGGGTCGGCCATGTACTCGAAAACGGTGATGGATCATTTCAAAAGCCCGCGGAATGTGGGCGTCATCGAAAACCCGGACGGCTTCGGGGAGGTGGGCAATCCCCTATGCGGCGACATGATGAGCATCTATTTGAAAATCAAGGATGAACGGATCGACGATATCAAATTCCAGACGTTCGGGTGCGGCGCCGCCATCGCCGTATCCAGCATGCTGACGGAGATGGCCAAGGGAAAAACCATCGAAGAGGCCAAAAAGATCTCGAACAAGGATGTGGCCGCGGCGCTCGAAGGGCTGCCCAAGAACAAGCTGCATTGCTCCAACCTCGGCGCGGATGCGCTTCATCAGGCCATCAAGGATTATGAAGACCGGAAGGCAGGGATGGAGCCGAAGGTTCCGAAGCGGAGCGAGAAACACGAACATACCCATGGCGATCACTGCTACTGCCCCTACTGTGATGCCGAGGTCCCCGAGGGGGTGACCTTCTGTAAGGCGTGTCAGACGGATCTGACTGCCGAGCACTGAACCTTGAAAGGAAGGGAGGGAAACCGATGAAGATCGTCAACCTGGATCATCTATCGGCCAATCAGCTTCTGCCCGAGGTGCAGGACGCGATGATCGGCGTAATGAGGGAGACCTTCGGAAACCCCTCGAGTCAGCATCGCCTCGGGGATGGTGCGGCCGAGGCGCTCGAAGCGGCGCGCGGACGTGTGGCAAGGTTGATCAACAGCGCTCTGGAAAAAGAGGTGGTTTTCACATCCAGCGGGACCGAATCCATCAATCATGCCATCAAGGGCGTAGCGTTCGCGAAGGCGGACAAAGGCAGGCACATCGTCACCTCCAATATAGAACACAATGCCGTCCTTCGAAGTCTTCGCCGGCTCAAACTGATGGATTACCAGGTGACGTCCGTACCCGTGGACTCCGACGGCCGGGTGAATCCGGATGATGTGGCGAGGGCCCTCAAAGACGAGACCATCCTCGTGAGCATCATGCACAGCAACAATGAGATCGGAACGCTGCAGCCCATAAGGGAAATCGCCGCCATTACGAGGGAGCGAAAGATCACGTTCCACAGCGACGCCGTGGACTCTGTCGGTGTCATCCCTGTGGATGTGCAGGATCTCGGGGTCGATCTCTTGAGCTTCGCGTCCAATACCTTTTACGGTCCGGCCGGGGTCGGGGGCTTGTACATCCGCCGCGGAACGAGCATCTGGCCGCTGCTTGACGGCGGTGTTCAGGAGAATAACAAGCGAGCTGGGACGGAGAATCTCATTGGTATCGTCGGGATGGGCATGGCCGCGGAACTGGCCCTCCGAGATATGTCCCGGCGCACCGAGCATGCAGCCGGGCTGAAGCATTTCCTCCTGAAGGAACTGCCGAATTACATCGATGAGTTCATCATCAACGGCCATCCCGAGTTCAGTCTGCCGAATCTCCTGTCCGTCTCAGTGAAGTACATCGAGGGGGAGAGCGTTGTGCTGATGCTGGATGAGGAGGGCATCGCGGTCTCGACCCGTTCCGCATGCGCCGCGGGGGCGCTGCAGGCCTCCCACGTGCTGCTTTCGATCGGGCGGGAGTTCGCGGATGCCCAGGGTACCCTGGTGATCACTTTCGGCATCGAGAATACGGAGGAGCACATCGTCCGTTTCTTGGAGGCACTGAGGGGTGCGGTCACGACCTTGCGGGACATTTCACCGCTCTATCCCAATAAACAGCCGGCCTGATCCTTTTGGCCACAAAGGCTCAGGGGCCGCCCACGCTTTCGAGCTTCGACTGCAGGGAGGACGCCGAAAGGGTCCCCCTGGTGACGTCGATGGGCTTGCCGTCCTTGAAAAAGACCAGTGTGGGGGTGCTCTTGATCTCGTATTTTTCGCTGGTGATCGGATTGTCGTCCACGTCGAGCTTGTAGACATGCACCTTTCCCTCGTTGGCGGCGGCAAACGCTTCAAGGGCCGGGGCCAACGAGTGGCAGGTTCCGCAGCGCGGCGACCAGAAATCGACGAGACAGATAGTCTTGGACTCCAAGACGGCTTCGGTGAATGCGGCATCGGTCAAATCGGTGACGGGCGTTTTCATTGTAATTCTTTCGGTTCGATCCTTCTTTTGCTGGAATATCCAGCTGTTGTGAGAGTACGGATGCTGAGTGGTTTGAGGTTCCTAGGGAAATGTGCGTGGACGTCAGCCTCCATTCTACTAAGCCGACCCTTCCTTCTGCAATCGAAAACACGGGCGGTTATCACGGGCTGGGCTGCAATAGCGGTTTCCCTGGTTTCCTAAAGGGATTATAATCTTTACAAAGAAGGGGAGCGGATGACAATATTCAGCATCCACCTGTTTGCTTCGTCCGCTGGGATGGTGTTCAGGCCGGCTTCGGCTTTCGAGCGATAGGAGCCTTCGGTTGTCAGCCATCCGGGGATTCTCCCTGAACGGTTGGATGGCGCAGGTGCGGCCGGTGAATAAAGAGCGGCATCTCAGGATTGGAGACCTGCTCCCGGACGATCGTGATTGGCCGATGGTAGCGAGGTTGGGAACAGGCAGGCAAGAATCCTTTTTCGAGGAGGTGGAGTATGGAAGTCAAAAAGATCCTCTGGCCCACGGATTTCTCCGAAAACGCCGCCAAGGCGCTGCCGTATGTGACGGCGCTGTCGGAAAAATTCCAGACCGAGGTGCATGTCCTGTATGTGATTCCCGAGCTGGGGCTGCATGAGCCGTGGTATGGGGAGTTCGACCGTTCGCACATCGACAAGATTCACGAGTGGGAACGGAATACAGCCGCAAAAAGGCTGGATGAGATTTGCGATACGTATCTCAAAGGGTGTCGGCTTTACGTCAAACACGTCGCCCTGGGTGATCCCGCGGACGAGATCCTGAAGATGATCAGCGAAGAAAAGGTCGATATGGTCGTCATGGCGACGCGCGGGCGGAAGGGGCATTTTTTCTTCGGCAGCGTGGCTGACAAGGTGCTCAAGCATTCGCCTGTCAGCGTTGTGACAGTGCCGATCAAGGATTGACGAAGGAAGAGCGGACGCGTCCTGCCTCGAGGCGGGACGCGTCCAGGCGTTTTATTCGATGACTACGATCGCGCCGGGCGCACACTCCCGTGCTGCTCGGCGTACGGCCTCCTCGAGATGCGCGGGCACGGTGTCCACCTGAACAACGGACAGCATTTTGTCCTCATCATAAGCGAAGACATCCGGACAGACCTTGTTGCAGTTCCGGTCTCCCATACACAAATCTGGATCGATCTTGACCTTCATTGGCTTCTCCTTTGTCTGTTCATCAAGCGACCGTGATCAGTTGACATAGCCTTTCGGTTCCTGCCCGTAGAGCTTCTCTTCGAGCCAGGCGCGGACCTCTTCGTCGATGGCGTAAACGCCTTTACGACGGGCTATGCGGGAAAGATAGGCTTTCCTGAGCGCCTCCGGCATGTCGATCCTGGCCAATTCCACAGCCGCCTCCGAGTTCCTTTCGATGAGGTATATCTTGGGCGGCTCTTCCCATGTGTTGACGACAAAATATCGCGATACGTCATTTTTCGAACGGATCAGGTTTTTTCCGTGCGTCCAGTTGTTCCCCCACTCCAGATAAAGAGTGACCGCCTCCTCGGGTGTCATATCCCAGTCGATGACTTCGATGAGATCATTGCGCTTTTTGATGTCTTCGAGTCCCAGCATGTCCCGTCCCTCCTCTCATTTCATCCGGAATCGATGGTTTGCCCGGATTGATTGCCTGTCGGATATTTTGATTTCTTTAAAACTAGTAACTGTTCCTGATTTTACAATCCGTTCCTGGTTTTTTTTGTTTCCATGAGAGGCATCTTCGGGGATTGAGCAGCAAGCGCGGGTCGGGTACGGTTCCAGCCCGCGTGATCGCCGGGCGACGGGTGGGGTCCGGCCGCGTGGCTGGAAAAAACCTATTCGATCGGAATATTTAGAACCTCTGCCCCGTCGCATCGAGGCGCCGGGGGAGCAGACTGGGGGGATTTTTCCGTTGACTTTGATAGGGGTGACGATGTTATCTACAGTTTCCATCCGGAAATGGTCTTTTTGGCCAATCTCGGCGTCAATCTGCACGTTTGCTTGTGCGGCGACCTGCAGGTCGCCTCCGCGCAAACGCTTGATTTCCTTGATATTGGCCAAA
>NZ_AULM01000025.1 GCF_000422285.1 Desulfatiglans anilini DSM 4660 | reverse complement strand
CAGGTCAACAAAAGCCTCGAAAGAAATTTTGCGTCTGGCTCGACAGAACGCGCTAGCGGTAACCTTTCTTTCGGAGCGATCGGAAGATAGAAAAAGTTGAAAGAACCCGTCAAGTTCCTTTTGTAAGGAGCAGCGGACGAAATTCATGAGGAAAAGTATTACAGTGCTGAAGGGGAGTTTACGATTGCGGGAAAAATATTTTTCAGACAAACGATGTTGGTGAAAAAATTCAGGGGAATGAAGATATTTATTGAGAAATCCGACAAGTTTGGCACAAATTATGGAAAGCACTTTCTGTGCCAACCGCAGTATTTTCATGAAATTTTTCTGTAAACATATGTCGCCTCCTTGAAAAGTACTATACGACCCCTTTTCTACTGAGGGAATAATAGCATAACTTACTATATTCGCAAGCAAAAACATGGGTAGTGTTCTCTTAAGTCAATGACATTGATGCTATTATCAAGCGACTCTGCGAAAATCTTGGCGAAATCGGTTCAATGGTATAAGAACTGTTGTTTGATTAACGTCAGATTCCATATAGAAACACCTCCAACCAGGGCATCCGCCGTATGACCTTCTGGCCGGACGGATAAGGAACGGATGGTGGAATCCAAGCTTTTTCAGGCAGCCGATCTTTCCATGGAGGTCGTCATCCTTCTTTTCGGAGGGATGGCCATGCTTATACTGGGCATTCTGCTTTTCCCCGTTTACGCAGGGGTCCTCCCATACTACGAAAACGGCCTGTTCGGGCTTCTCCTCGTCATATTCGCCTTCCAGATCGTCGCCATGGGAAAAACACCGTTCGGCGATTTCAAGCGCAACGGGCCCGTCATGTTCTGCGGGATAACTGTGGCGGCAGTCGGGATTGTCACCTGCTTCATCCCGGACCTGCTTGGAAATGTCCCCCGCATGCTCCTCACCTTGTTGTTCGGGGTGGGCGGTCTTTTCCTTCTGCTGCAGATGGTCCTTGCCAAAGACAAAGCGCGGCTCTGGAGAACCTACGGCGGCATCTTCAACTACCTCATCGTCGCATGCTGTACGGTCTACCTCGTACAGATCCTGATTGCGGTGCTGATCTTCAAACCAAACCTCGTGCCGGGTTCCCTGGTCGCTTCCGCCGCCCTTCTCTATGGTCTTGCACTCGTCTACCTGGCCTGCGTTGTGCAGAAAATCAGCCGGCGCCATCCCCCGGCCGGTCAAGCCTCCGACAGCGCGACGGGCCTTTCCCTGGACAATGCCATGCTGCTGATGATGGGCGTTTTCATGCTGCTTCTAGGGCTTCTGCTCCTGCCGGTGAACCTCGGTTTGATCCCGTTTTCTCCCAGCGCTCAGCTCGGTCTTCTGATGGTCCTGTTCGGCATCCAGATGCTGGCAGTCGGCAGTACGCCGATCGGGGCTTTCGAGAGAAGCTGGCTCGTCATTCTGCTGGGGTTCGTCTTCGGGGGTCTTGGAATCGTCTCCTGCATCATCCCCGGTATCCTGGTCGTAGCGCTGACCTTCATGGTTGGCGTGCTCAACATAGCCGGGGGGATTGTCACCATCGCAAAGGTCAGCCTTCCCCTGCTGAAGGAGAGAAAGTCCGGCGGGCCGATCCCGCCGATCCGTATCAAGATCGACTCCGCGCTCCTTCTCATGAACATCCTGACTATTCTCTTCGGCACGACGATGCTTGTCTCCAACCTGATCCCGGGGCTGATCCTTGGGGCGATCCTCGCTGCCAATGGATGTGTCCTGCTTTACCTGCTCTACCAACTCGAAACCTTGAGGAAGGTTCAAAGGCGCGAGATGCCGGTGTGACACGGGATGGACAGTAACTGGGCAAAAGACCATTTTTTGACAGTCTGTTAGGAGGAAGTGGTTGTCCAGGCTGCATCTTCGGCAGAACATCCGTCGGCGGCTGGGGTTCAGCGCAGCCTCGACATGCACTGGCTGCGCGCAGGTTCAGTCTCGCTATAACCGGAAGACAAAGGCGATGGAAGGGGTCGGAAAATGTATGAAATATTGAACAGCCCCATCCACATAGGACGATTGACGCTCAAGAACCGGGTCGCCATGACCGCCATGGGAACGAACCTCGCGGCGCCCGGAGGAGGCCTAAGCGACGACATCATCGCCTTCTACGAGGAGAGGGCAAAGGGAGGCACAGGTCTTATCATTATCGAAATTACGCGCGTCATGAACGGCCACGGCGCGGGGATGCCCAACCAACTCGCCCCGAAGCGTTTGCTTGGCGCATTTTTGAACAATAACGACAACTATCAGACAACTTCTTCCATCTGCTATGAATACAGGCCGGAAGAAACGCAGCGGTTGATGCCGCATATTTTCAACGGATATGACGGGTGGATGGTCGGCGACGTCGAAAGATGAGGAGGAAAAAAATGAAAGAATACTTTGTAGACAAAGTAGCCGCCGTGACCGGCGGCGCCTCGGGAATCGGGCTGGCGCTGGTGGAGGCGATGCTGGAGATGGGCGCCAGGGCCGTGACCATGGCCGATATCAACGAAGCCAATCTGAAGAAACACGTGGAGCGCCTGAGCGGGCGTTATCCTGGCAAGGTGCAGGGCGTAAGGACCGACGTGACCCGTGAGGAGAGCGTCAAAGCCATGGTGGATGGGGCGGCGGCCTTCGGCGGCGGCCGGCTGGACCTGCTGTTCAACAACGCCGGCCTCGGCCTCAGCGGCGCCTTCGACGACCTTGGGAATGACGACTGGGCCAAGGCCTTCGCCATCAACTTCTACGGTGCGCTCTACGGGATCCGGGCGGCGCTGCCTTACATGAAGAAGGCGAAGAGCGGCCACATCTGTAATACCGCCTCCGGCATCGCCTTCGTGAATTTCCCCCTGCAGAGCATGTATGCCGCTACCAAAGCGGCGCTCCTGGGCATGACCAACTCGCTGCGCTATGAGTATTGGGATGACGGCGTCCGCTTTTCAACGGTTATTCCAGGCACTGTGGCCACCGCTATTTGGGAAGGGGCCGGCGGGGCTCCAACCAACGCGATCACGCCGGAGGAGTGCGCGGCGGCGGTGCTCAAGGGTGCGGCGGAGAACAAGCGCGTCATCTTTGTCACCGAGGACGACCGGAGCGGGTGCGTCAACATGGCCCTGGGAGCGGCCTATATGCCGAGCACGGATGCATTCTTGGATACCTATCTGCTGGGAGTGGCCCGGGCCAGAAAGGCCGGGGACTTTACATCGATATAGTCCTGCAGGTGTGCATCGATCGATGCGTAAACAGAAGGGTTGCATAGGAAACTCCTCCGCGGCGTCTTGGACCGCCGCGGAGGGACAGCCGTCTCAAAACAATACAACGAATCGTAGCGTGAATACATGGGCCGCATCGAGGTCTGGACGCCGTCCTGGAGTGGGGATATAGGTGTAGGCCAACTGCGGGGTGAGCGTCCAGAAGGCCTTGGAGGTCTCGAAAACAAGAGTGGTCAAATATGCGGCCTGCAGCATCAGCTCGTGCCCCCGGAGGTCGTTCGACGAGGACGGAGTCTCGGGGCAGAAGAACGCTCCTGCGCCCGGGAGATCGTTCAGTCCCGACCAGGCCATCCCTGCACTGATGGTGTCGTATGGACGCCCGGGCACCAGACCTACCCCGCTGAGGCCTGCGCCTACATAATCATTGACCATCAACGAATCGGCGCCGGTGTGCGCGTATTGAAAATAGCTTATGATTCCGGCGTTGTTGATGTTCGGCCGCATGTACCACAGCCGCTGGTTGGCAAACAGATAATACCCTTCCGCCCCATCCTCCAGGGTCAGGGCGGGGGTGTAGAAGTCTCCTGTCTGCGCCCATGCCCCGACCCCCAACCGCCCCGGCTTGCGATGCTCTCCCACCCGCCAGGAATATCCCATCTCTCCAATGTGAAGGGTATAGCTGTTGAAATGGGGCTTCCACTTGAGGCCCGTTTGTACGCCCCGGGCTAAATTACCGTCGAAAAACCCGTAGGAAGCATAGAACTCCCGGGTAGGGGCAAAGTGGACCGTGGCCCCGTACGCCGTGTTGTAATAGGCCGGGAGGATGGTCAGCAAGGTCGGATTGAGGCCTACAGGGACCCAGATCAGGCTGCTGATATCACTGCTTCGATCCTGAAGGTGCGTTTCGGTGATGATGACCGGTTTCGTAACCGTGCCGAAGTGGCCGGCCGCGTTCATCTTCCCGATATGAAAGGTGAGCTTGTCTTCGAACAAACGCTGATGCCACCATGCCTGCATCATCTCCACACGGTCTCTGGGGGGCGACCCGTCCATATTGCTGAACATCTGGATGCAGCCGGCCGCATGGGTGATGGGGTCTCCAGTAAACCCGAGGAATTCGACGCCCAGGGTCCCCCCGCGGATGCCGAAGGCCGTTTGAAGATCGACGGACGTGTGAATGCCCACGGCGAGGCTCGCATGACTCGAGTGCGGATCGGCTCCGCCCGAGGCAATCCGGTTGAATTCGGGGATGAGGAATCCTCCCACACGAACCCCCCATTCATCTTTCAGACCCAGGGCGCGGCCCAGTTGATCCCAACCTAGAAAAGTGTAGACCGTCTGGGGGTTCAAGGCAATTCCCCCGGCCTCCGGGGTTCGATCTTCCAGAAGGGTGGCCGCTTGTCCAGCGCATGGGAGGGCAAGGATAAGCGAAGAGAACCATATCAAATAGAGCTGTCTCTTGAAGGAGCGGCGGTTCATTGAGACCTCCATACCCGTGGTGATCGCAGAGGAAAGGGTGCCCCTCCTGGTGGATGCCGCCACGGGGTGTTCCTGCAGCCAGCACCGCGACGGGCGGCCTCCGGGGCACGCAGTTTATGCGAGGTGGAAATCAGCCGGCTCGTGTCCTTGCGGAAACGATCGTCCAAAGCAAGCGGGGCTCCAATCCGGAAATGAGGACGTTGCCCCGAGATCAAGAAAACCGGCCGCTTATGCCACGGCGGCACAGGGCCGCCTATACGGTCGGACGCGTACGCCGCGCGATTGCCGGAAAAGAGCCCTCACGGATGAAACGGTTCGCGCGGGGCCGGGTGCTGGGATACTGGCCGTTCGCAATCGGCATCACTCCCCCGGCAACTTGTCCGCCTGGTATTGCGGTTCCCCGCGCCTTTGGTTCGCCAATGCCCACATCGTTTCTTCGACCTCCGACGGGTTGGCGCCGATGGCGTGGTGCATCCTGCGCGCGAAGTCCTGAACGGGTATAATATTGCGACCCGCTTCAACGCCTTCGAGGATCTCGTCGGCTGCCTGGTCGATGCTGATCGCCTCGGGCGGCTTCGGCATATCCATGTGGAGTTTGTAATCGAGGGTGCGATAGAAGATCATCGTATCCACCGCCCCGGGACAGACCGTCGTCACCTTGATATTGTGGAAGGACATTTCGTAGCGCAGGTCCTCGCTGAACCCCACAACGGCATATTTCGACGCCGCGTAGACGGTCTGATAGGGCAGAGGCACGATCCCGCATACGGAAGCGGTGTTCACGATATGCCCGTATCCTTGTTTGATCATGATGGGCAAGACCGCGTGAACGCAGTTCACGACACCGAACAGATTGACGTCGAAAACCGTATTCCAGTCCTCTCTTTTGGTCACGGTGAACGCCTGGCCGAAGCCTACGCCTGCGTTGCAGAATATGTAGTCGATAGGACCTCTGCTCCCTACGTATTCGATATAGGCGTTGACTGCATCTTCGTCGCGCACGTCCAACACCTGCGCGTGGACGCGCCCGCCGTGTTTCCGAAGGGATTCCGCCGCCGCCGCGATGTTTTTGGGCGTTCGGCTGCACATGTACACCTCAGCCCCACGCGCAAGCAGACCACGGCTCAAACCGAGTCCTATGCCTGTAGATGCGCCTGTGATGATAGCCACCTTGTCTTTAAAAAAGGAGTCACCAGGATGCTTTTCATTTTCCATGCTCATTCTCCTCCTGCTTTCGGGTGAGCGTTTTTCATGATACAAAAAGGATTTTTAAAAGACGTGTTGCCAAGGATATCCGCCAAATGGAGAATGTGATGAAATCGAAAGCCGATCGCATTTTAGCATCGGCATGCTGTTCTAGGAAGCATAATTTGCGCTTGATGAGAATGGATGTTTGTGACTGCAGATGAAAAAATCATTTGTTTAGCCAACGCATCTTTAGGGAAGGCATTTTCGATGTTGCAAAGTGCATAATCATTGAGGTTTTGTCGAATCAGCATCTTCATGGGATGAATAAATGTTTCAAAAGTTTTCTCGGAGAGTGATTCGATAGACGCAAGTGATGGTGTAATATCGGCCGCGTTGGTGCGTAAAAGTGAATCCAACGCTTCCAAGAGACAGAATAAATATGATATATAGAGCTCTTGTTCAGGAAGGGGCAACATGGCCGGTGCGTTTCGGGCTTGGTCCTGTCTCTGCCTTGTCAGGCGTCTGTGGAGGGTTTTCCACATTTACGGTTCGGGTTTCGCTCCGCGGGGCATTTAGGAGAGGAAAAGGAGCATCAACGTGCAGAACATGGGTGTGAACGTGCCGGTTCAAGAAAGGTTCTTCGAGGATTACCTGCCCGGATCAGTCCACCATCTTGGGACCGTCTCGGTGACGGAGGAAGAAATCATCGAGTTCGGCAGGCGTTACGATCCCCAGGTTTTTCACACGGATCCGGTAAAGGCCCGCGAGACGGCTTTCGGCGGCCTGGTGGCAAGCGGGTGGCACACCGCCGCAATGGCCATGCGCCTGCTGGTCGAACGTTATTTATCCCCGGTGTCGAGTGTCGGTTCGCCCGGTCTGAAAGAGCTTTGGTGGTTAAAACCCGTCCGGCCCGGCGATTCGCTCACTGTGAGGGTCACCGTCTTGGAGACCAGGAAATCCGATTCCAAACCGGATCGAGGCATCGTTCGATCTCTCGTGGAAGTGATCAATCAGGAGGGGGATGTTGTAATGCGCTGTGACGGCATAAACATCATTCTCTGCCGTAATGTTTGACGGCCATGGTAAGTCGAGCTGGATTGTTTAAAAGCAAATGGGACAAAGGAGCATGAGTATGAAAATACGCCCCTTCATTCTCGCTGCTGTCATTTTCGGCTTGAGCGGCTGCAGCAGCATGTACTATGGGACCATGGAAAAGCTGGGGGTGCACAAGCGCGAGATCATGGTCGACCGTGTCAAGGCGGCGCGCGACACCCAGAATGAGGCTAAAGAGCAGTTCCTGACGGCGATGGGGCAATACAAGCGGGTAGTCAACTTCCAAGGGGGTGATCTCGAAAAGGAATACGACAGGCTCAACGCGACGCTGCAGCGGAGCGAAGCCAAGGCGGGAGAAGTCCGTGCCCGCATCCGCTCGGTCGAGGATGTCTCCGAGGCCTTGTTCAGCGAATGGCGGTCGGAGATCAAACATTACACCAGCGACACGTTGCGGCGGTCGAGCCAGCAGAAATACGACCTTACGAAGCAGAAATACGCAGAACTGATCACGGCTATGAAAAGGGCCGAATCGAGGCTGGAGCCGGCCCTGGTCCCGCTGCGTGATCAGGTCCTGTTCATGAAGCACAACCTCAACGCCATGGCGATTGCCGGCCTTAGCCGGGAATTGATCAGCGTCGAGACGAACGTAGACGAACTGGTAAACGAGATTGAGGTCTCCGTCGCGCAGGCCGATGCCTTTATCGCGTCTTTGGAGAATGAATGATTCTTCTTGTTGTGCGCGAATGAGCCTGGCACCCCTGGGGAAGAGAAACTTGAAGGGCATCTTTCGAAAAGGTCGACACCCCCAGTTCACGGCAGGCGACGTAGGTTAAACAAGGTTTCCTGCCCCTCAGCCGCCGACGATGTGCGGGGGACCGAGGGGAAGGTGGGCAGCGGACTTCTCAGCCGCCGATCATTGATTTGATCGAATTCAGCGTGTCGACGTTTTCCTGAAGGGCGTCCAGGTGCGTCTGGATGTCGTTGATCGTGGTTCCCAGTTTTGCCGCAGTGCCGATCGTTCCACCCTGGTCGGTGGCCTTCTGCATGATCGATTTCTTGATGTCATCCAACTGCGCCTCTGCATTGGGCTGAGTAACGTTTCCGCAGAACCACCCGGCCGCGAACAGCAAAACGGCCGCCCCGATTTGAACGCCTTTCCTCACTATCGTCTTTTTCATGTGGTTTCTCCTCTTGCCATGCCGGGATCATTCCGGGACAGAGTGTAAAAAGTACCTATCGCTTTAAATCGTTATCAGAGTAATCCGCATCATGTCAATGCAAATGAAATCTTTGCGATGAAAGGCGACGCGGCGGACCCTCGGTCAGGGGCTGGGGCTGCTGATAGGATGGAAACAGAGAACCCTTCACCCGATAAATTCGTTTCCATCCGGAAAAGATTTCCCGGTAGAAACCGGTTTCCAATCCGGAAATGGGGATTTTTGGCCAATATCAAGGAAATCAAGCGTTTGCGCGGAGGCGACCTGCAGATCGCCGCACAAGTAAACGTGCAGATTGACGCCGAGATTGGCCAAGAAGGCCATTTCCGGATGAAAACGAATTCGTATTGAGCCGTTTGCTTTTAACGAAGCGAAAAGGTGGTTCGATCTATTCGAAACAGGCGGAAGGAGACGGGGCGAGAAGAAGCAAAAGGAAGCCGGGGATCAGAGGTTCTTGAGAATCACCGCAGCCAAGGCCCGCGACGTTTCCAACATCCGGTCGAAAGCCTCTTCGAGGCGGTCGTAGATCTGTGTCCACTTGATGATTTCCAGCAGATCGGAAGCGTTTTCCACCTTTCCCTCGTAAAGCTCGCCGACGCCCACCAGGAAGAGCATCCGCGTTTCCTCCCTAATGTCGTCCATCTTACCGATAGGCAGAGAAGCAATGGTCGCGGTGCGCAGGTGCTGGAGCATCGATCCGGTTTCGGAGTTGATTTCAACCAGGTTGGCTGCGATCTCGGAGGCGGCCGCCCTTGGCCGGCCGAAGCCGTAGAGGCCGAGGCGCGTAGAAACCGCTTTGATCGCCCGCATGGCCTCGTCGAAGCTGCGGTTCAGTTCGTGCACGTCGCCCCGCTCCAGGGGCTGGATGAATGTCAGAGACAGTTCCTTGAAGATCTCCCGGAAGAGACGGATTTGTTCCTTTTCGAGTTCGTGGATGGCGCTGCATCGGCCGGGGAGGTCCTGCAGATCCTTCAACAAGGCTGCAAGCAGGATCGTTCCCCGATTCAGGACGGCCCACTGCTCCTGGAAGAGCCTGTAAAACGGGAAGGTGTCGCTGAAGAGCCCGAAACTCATAGCAAATCCCCTTATGGCACGGGAGCGCCCTTGCGGCGCTGCAGCCGGTTGCTGAGCCCGTCCAGGTAAACATAGAAGACAGGGGTGATGTACAGGGTCATGAGCTGCGAAAAAAGCAGCCCCCCCACCACCGAGATGCCCAGGGACTGCCGGGCATCGCCCCCGGCGCCGAGCCCGAGTGCGATGGGGAGCGCGCCGATCAGAGCGGCCAGGGTCGTCATCATGATCGGCCTGAAGCGGATGAGGCAGGCCTGGTGGATCGCCGCCAGCGAGGTGAGCCTTTCCCTACGTTCGGCTTCGATGGCGAAGTCTACCATCATGATGCCGTTTTTCTTCACGATGCCCACCAGCATGATAAGACCAACGTAAGCGTAAAGATCCAGCTCCTTGCCAAACAGCGAGAGCGCGGCCAGGGCTCCGAACCCGGCGAGCGGTAGGGCGGTCAGGATGGTGACCGGGTGGATGAAACTCTCGTAGAGAATGCCGAGGATCATGTAGATGACGACCACGGTCACGAGCAGAAGGAATCCCATGCTGGCAAAGGAGGATTTGAAGGCCTGGGCCGATCCCTGGAATCCGGTGCTCATGGTGGCGGGGAGCTTTTCCTCGGCGAACTTCTCGATCTCGGGCATGACGACGCCGATGGAGGCTCCCGGCTTCAGGTTGAAGGCGATGTTGGCGGCGGGGATCTGGCCCGAGTGGTTGACGCTCAGGGCTGAAACAGACTCTCTGAACCGCGCCACCTGCTTGATGGGCACCAGGGTCCCGTTTGAAGACCGAACATAAAGGGATTCCACCGCCTCCGGGTTTCCCCGGTATTCGGGCAGGAATTCCAGGTACACGTAATAGAAGTTGCTCGAGGTGTAGATCGTGGAGATCTGGCGGGAGGCATAGCCGGAGTAAAAGGCGTTTTGGATCTGGTCCAGGGTCAGACCGTAATAGGAGGCCATGTCGCGGTCGACGTCGATGTCGAGGGTGGGCTTCCGGAACTGAAGATCCGATTTGACATCGATAAGTTGAGGGATGCTCCGCAGCTTCTCTTCCATGAGCGTGCCGTATTCGTAAAGATCGTCGAGGTCCGTGCTCTGTAGGGTGAACTGCCACTGGGTGGTGGCGAGGCGGGACCCGATGGTGATCAAAGGCGGATTGGTCAGGGCGACGAACACCCCCGGGATCTGGTTCAGCCGGGGCCTCAGCCGTGCGATGATCTCGTCCACCGAGGCGGTGCGTTCCGCCCGTTCCTTCAGGCTTATGAAGACGATGCCGCTGCAGTCCCCTGAGAACCCGGCGACGGAGCCCATGGACGCCTCCGCGCAGTCCGGGTCCTGAAGGAGGAGGCTGTTGAGCGTGTCCTGGATGCGGAACATCTCGTGGTAGGATGTCCTGTCCTCCGCCTGGGAAAAGATGCGGAAGAAGTTCTGGTCCTGATTGGGGATGAACCCTTTCGGGATGCGCTGATACAGAAAAACCATTCCACCCATGACGATGACGGTCAAGATCAGCATCCAGAAGCGGTGCTCGAGGCAGAAAGTCAGGGTCTTCCCATAGACGGAGGCGGCCCCTTCGAAAACCCTCTCAGATGACTTGTAGAAACGGCTGTGGACGGATGATCGGCCGGACATGCCCTTGAGAAAACGGCTGCTCAGCATGGGCGTCAGCGTGAGGGAAATGAAGCCGGAGGCCAGGATGGCGGTCGTGATGACCACGGCGAATTCCCTGAAGAGCCGGCCGATGATCCCGCCCATGAACATGATGGGGATGAAGACCGCCACGAGCGAGATGGTCATCGAGAGGATGGTGAAACCGATTTCCCGGGAACCGCGCAGCGATGCCTCGAGGGCCTGCTCCCCGAGTTCGATCCGCCGGATGATGTTTTCCACCACCACGATGGCGTCATCGACGACAAAGCCGATGGCCAGGGTCATGGCCATGAGGGAGAGGTTGTCGAGGGTGTAGCCGTAGAGCGCCATGACGGGAAAAGTCGCCACCAGAGAGAGCGGGATGACGACGCTCGGGATCAGCGTGGGCCTGATGGCCCGGATGAAGAGGAACATGACCACCAGGACGAGGCAGATGGTCAGGATCATCGTGTACTGGACGTCGCGGATCGACTCCTTGATGAAGAAGGACTGGTCGTAGAGGATGTCGAGGCTCATGGCTCCGGGCATGGCCTTGGCGATCGCGGGGAGTTTCGCTTTGACCTGCTCGGCCAGAAAAACCGTGTTGGTGCCGACCTGCTTCCGGACCCGGGCGAATACGGCCTTGCGCTTTTCCCCATCCTTCATGAACCAGGCAGTGTTCCGCTCGTTTTCGACGCTCGCCACGGCCCTGCCGATGTCTTCGATCCGCACGGGGTAGCCGTTCTGATAGCAAACGATCAGGCCTTCGTAATCCTCCGCCCGCATGAGCTGCCCGTTGCTCTGCATGGTGTAGCTGATCCGCGCTCCGTCGAGCGTCCCGCCCGGGAGGTTCACGTTGCCCGCGCTCACGCCCGCCGACACTTCATCGATGCCGATCCCGCGGCTCGCCAAGGCCTTCGGGTTGATCTGGATCCGGACGGCGTAACGCTGCGCCGGGAGTATGTCCACCTCTGCAATCCCGTTGATGGCGGAAAGGCGCGGGATCATGACATTCTCCCCGAAATCCTGCAGGTCGCTCACGGGCAGGTCGTCCGCGCTCAAGGCCAGAAAGATGATGGGCATATCGGCCGGGTTGACTTTGTTGTAGACGGGCGGATTGGGCATGCTCTCGGGCAGCACGCCCATCGCGGCGGCGATGGCCGCGTTCACATCCAGGGCGGCGGCGTCTATGTCGCGTTCGAGATTGAACTGGATGTTGATGGTGGTTTGTCCGAGCACGCTCTGGGAGGCCATGGAGTCGATCCCGGCGATGGAGGAGAACTTCTTCTCGAGGGGGGTGGCCACAGTGGCCGCCATGGTTTCGGGGTCGGCTCCTGGAAGGGAGGCGGTGACGCTGATGGTCGGGAAATCCACGTTGGGGAGGTTGCCGATGGGCAGCTTTTTGTAGGAGAGGATTCCCAGAAACAGGAGCCCCGCCATAACCATGATGGTCATGACGGGCCTTCTGATCCAGATCTCGGAGATGTTCATAAAGCGGCCTCCCCCTCGATGCCCGCCGGTCGCCGGCCCCTTAGCGCTGAAGCGCTTCGAGGATCCTGACCTTGAAGCCTTCCTGCAGCTTGTTCTGGCCGGTCAGGACAACCGTTTCACCGCCTTCGAGCCCACTGGATATGACCGCCTCGCCGCCGATCCGTCGGTCCACGTCCACCGCCCGCACTGCTGCGGTGTTGTCCTGGCGCACCACAAACAGGTAGAACCCTTGCTGGCCGGTCATGACCGCGTTCAGCGGCACCGTCAAGGCGTCTTTCTGAAGATCCAGAATGAGGCGCGCCTGAACGTATTGACCCGGCCAGAGGATCTGGTCCGCATTTTCGAACTCCGCCTTCAGGGCGATCATCCCGGTTGCCGCGTCGATGGCGTTGTCGATGAAAACGAGCCGGCCGGAAAGGGGCGTTTTCGCCCCCCCGTCTGTGAAGGCCAGGACCTCGAGCGGGTGCTGCGTCATATAGTGCCGAATGGTGGTGAGGTGCCTCTCGGGCACCGCGAATCGAACATGGATAGGGGTCATCTGGTTGATCACCGTCAGGACGGTCGTGTTGGCTTCCACGATAGCCCCTTCGTGCACGAGCCGGCTGCCGGTCCGGCCCGCAAAAGGCGCCCGGATGGTGCAGTAGGACAAATCGAGCCTGGCCTGCGCCAGGCATGCGCCATCGGCCCGGATCAGGGCCTCGGTGGCCATGGCATCGGCGCGGGTCTTTTCGATGTCGGATTCCGAAACCGTGCCTTCGCCGACCATGCCGGCATAACGCCGCGCCTCGGCGCGTTGGAATTCGAGGTTCGCGCGGTGCATGGCGAGCCGCGACTCGGCCTCGCGGATCTTCTCGACAAAAGGCTTCGAGTCGATCGTAAAAAGGACTTCGTCTTTTGCGACGTTCTGTCCCTCACCGAACCCGATTTTTTCGAGCTGCCCCGTGACCCGGCTGAGAATGGAGACGGTCCTGACCGGCTCCACTTGACCGGGGGCGTCCAGTACGAGAGGCATTTCCTTTTTAGTCGAGATTGACACGGTGACGGGAACGGGAGGGGGGGCCGCCGACGGGGCCTGGGGGTCCTCCGAACAGCCTTGGCACAGCAGCGAGAGAAGCAGAGGAAGCAGGAGGCGTTTCACGGCATCACATCCTCAGGGAGCGGTTTCAACAGTCTTTTCAGGACGTGCGCCTTTCGGTCGCTCCGCCTGAATCCATCGCGAGCGGACAGGGTGACGCAGCGTTGCTTGCCCAACGATGGGAACCTACGATATGGAACCCCAGTGTGTCAATTTAAATGAATTCGGGTGAATCCCCTCCTTTTGCGTGAAATGGACAAGAAGTTTGAAGCTTTCCGTGTGATAATTTTCCTTAGTACAGACCCGCCCCTTGAGAGGCTTTCAATAGCAGCCATCCAGCGAAAAAGAGGCTTGCCCCCTGCCCCCAAGGCCACCGGCGCAGGGGACAGGCTAGGTTAGGGTTGATTCAGGACGACGATTACTTCATTGGCTGCGAACCTGTTCTGCCCGTCCTTTACGTTGATCTTTATGTGGTAGGAGCCCGGGTGAGCTCCCGTGACGTAGAAGGAAACCTTCTCGTCTACGGCGGAGATCTCTCCCTGGTTCGGTTCTATCGTCGCGCCGCTGACATCATCCGGGTATTCGATCGATGCTTCCCAGCGAACCGGTGCTCCGGAAGAGACCCAGAACGAGACTTCTGCAGGTTCAGGGTAATCGCTCTCGACAGTCGTGGAAAGCAGCTCCAGCGAAGGCGGAGTTGCCGTAAAATGGATCGCCCGGTCAAACAGCAGTTCCGTGTAGCTCGGGCCGGTCTTTGTGCTGGGTTCTACATACGCCCTGAACGCGACAAACATCTCATCATCGAGTTCCGTACCCTCGCCGCATCCAGCGATGGGGACCTCCATACAGTAAGGTTCACCGTCGCAGTGGCGTGCTACTTTGATGGCGTACAGTTTATCGACTTCACTGGGGGGCCCATATGGAAGATAAGAACTGGCACTGCCTGCGAAGCTGAAACAGTCCGGCGAATAACAATGATCGAATCCTGTTGCTATCCCGCAGTACTTATATGCCTGGTAAATACTGAAGTTATGGTAGGTGGCCTTGCCGCTCTTTTGATGGTTGACGCCGTAAATAATGAGAAAGTCATCAGGGTCCTCCGAGAGCTTGAAGAATTCCTGAGTCATCAAATAGGCGGCATCACTGCTGTCCCCCAAGGTGTTTGTCAACGTTTGGAGCGCGACGGGGCTTTGCATGATCCATTGATCGGTCGTCAGCTCCTGAGCGGATCGGCCTGGGTATGTGTCCAGGATGGCCCTTCGGAGCCCGTCCACTGCCGGAGCGAGGTCGAATTCCGTTTGGCCGGTGCCCCGGACCATTTGGGGTGGGGTGGGGAATGGATCGTGAGAAAGATTCGGGGGTGTGACGCGGAACACCACGACACCCGGGTTTTCGAGGTAGCCTCCACCATCGCTTGTGCCGTCCTTCCACAAGGCCGTCCGCTGACCGATGATGATCTCATCGGTGGTCTCATCCAGGGCATCATTGGTCTTGAGAAGACTCGACGGGATGACAGAAGTGTTGACCCGGCCGAGGAAGCCTGCGCGGATGGCTGCGGCACGGATGGCCTCGTTCGTTTTCCTGTCGGCGGTGAAGATCAGGACGATATTGCTGCTGAATTCTCCCCCGAACGTCTTAATGGTGAATCGATTAATGGGATCTCCGAAGCTCGAGAAGATCTTGTGGCTGTCCGCCGGGCCCCATCCCTCCTCGTAGCGGGAGAATAGAAAGGTGGCGTAGCTGAAGTAGTCGCACGGGGGAGGCGTCGGCCCGATGAGGACGACCGCCTCGTTCCTCCGAAGGCGAAATATAACGGGCAAGAATGTCGGGGCTTGCCCCGGCAGGGGCGGAACCAGGGCTGCGAGGTAACGATTGGTGACGTTATTGCCGTTGCAAGAGTCGATGAGCCCCTCGCAATAGAGCTTCATGAAATTGAGCTCTACATAGTTTTCATAATTCAGGTCTCCCAACACCTGATAACCGCTGTTCAGCAGGTTTTCTTTTAGAACCGCTGCCTTTGTCAGCAGAGAAATCTCAGCGCATGTCTCACCAGGAAAAAAATGGGTAAAGAAAACCATAAGAAAAAGAAAAAACACTCTCTTCATCGCAACGCATTTCATAATTTCCCCCTTCAATAAGCCAGAAAAACTGTTTGCAGCGATTAGATTTGCGTTCATTGACCACTGGATTCAATTACGCATTTATGCTGATATAGACGATTCAATTTATTGTTGTTACATGATGGACAATCCGGAGAAATTACATGAGTGCAAAAATCACTCTGATAGACCCAAGTGATAATATATTTTTTATCACATTTCTAAACGGCAGTCTTTATTTTTCTTTATTATTGCGTTTAAATAACTTCATACAATGCAGTTGTATCTGAATATTTCGACATCACAATTTTAATTACTCTAAATGATCCTTTTCACGCTGGGAATCAGTTGCGGATAATGTGGTATTTTATGTCTTATTTGTTTCCCATTCTGCGCGAATTCAAGTCAAATTAAAGTAATGTCTGGGAGTTGATTTACATCCTGCCGGCTTATCATCATGTAAAGCTTGTAAATTTTGAGGCTCGCCACACGGTCATTTCCACCTAAGACTTTAGTTGCTTAGCAGTCAAGGAAAAAACGCAATGTTCACAATTTTGTGAGAATTGCTTTTCTGATGAGTTGCCCCGCGGACTTCTGTCCACCTACTTGTGTATTCAGGCCGCATCGAGGAAGCCGAAAAAAACCGTCTCAGCGGATCAGACGACGGACCATGAAATCAGCGCCGTCGAGTTCGTTCCTCCTGATGATCGTCATTACGATCGGGGGCCGCAGGTCTTGGCGAAAAGGCACGCACTCTACCAGGCTGCACGCCGCCACTGTCCAAATCGGTGGTCAAGGCCAACCCGCGATTGGCAACCGGTCCAACTTGTAAGGCTCAACCAGCGGAAAGATAGTGAAGGTCGACATGAATGATTATTTGCCGCCTAAGGACGGCTCAGGTGACAACAACCTTACAGAGTGGCGCATATGCCGTCCGGAGGACAGGCCCAAGGGAGAGAAGCAGGTATAGATGAGCGGATCGAGTGTTGTGTTGGACAAAGCTGATCAGGGCACGGGCGGCTAGTGCCTTGAGCATCCGGCATTCTGAGCCGAGCAGAAGCTCAGCTTTTACTGTCTTCAATGCCCGGAATGCGGTGCGTTCATCGACATGCAAGAGGATGAGAAGGGCGCATCGCCCAATGAACCGTCAAAAAAAGTGTCTCATTTTTATAAAAAGCGCTCTACTGAGACGCTCCATCACAAAAAAGGCTATGGCTTGCGGCCGTAACCCTGAAATTCTCCTGGTCGGGGCGGCAGGATTTGAACCTGCGACACCTTGCTCCCAAAGCAAGTGCGCTGCCAGACTGCGCCACGCCCCGTGGGTTGGAGATGGCGTAAATGTAGCCCAGGGAGGGGGTGAAATCAAGCCGTTTTTTCTTTAAGAGCTTGACCGGTGCCCGGCATTTGATATAGAGTGCCCCGGGAAAGCGGCCGCGAGTTCCGGAGGAGGAACGCTTTGCGGCGGAAAATCCGGGAGGGAGGGGTTTTATGGATCTCTGGAGAAAAATCGGTGTCGGAATCGTGATGATGGTCCCTTCTTTTGTGGGAGGAGGCCTTTTGTACAGCTGGACGCACTCCTGGTTCGTCGTTTGGGGCTGGGTGATTGTCATGGCGATTTTGGCCGGCTCCATCATGGGCGGGAAATTTCCGCGGAAGAAGGAAGGCGAATACGCATAGGAAACCGAGCCGGAGAAAAGGCGGCCAGGGTGCAGGAGAATGCACCGCCTGGAAGGTGGAGTGACGCCTGTCCATCTCGGCCGATCCATTCCGGCCGACTGAGAATTGAAAGGTTTTGCACAAGAAAGGGGCATCGAACCATGGTTCGATGCCCCTTGTTTATCGGTGACAGCTCAGGATGAGGGGATCAGGCGATGCCGAGCTGGAACTTCAGGGATTTCAGGGTGTTTTTCATCAGCATCGTAATGGTCATGGGGCCGACGCCGCCCGGGACGGGGGTGATGTAGCCCGCGATCTCCTTCGCCTTGTCGAAATCGACGTCGCCGCGCAGGATGGCCACCTTTTTGCCGGTTTTTTCACTGATGGTCTCGCCGACCCGGTTGACGCCCACGTCAATGACACAGGATCCGGGCTTGATCCACTCGGGTTTGACCAGGCCGGGGACGCCGGCAGCCACGATCAGGATATCCGCCCGCTTGCAGTGGGACGCGATGTCTTTGGTGCGTGTGTGAACGATCGTTACCGTGGAGTTGGCCCCGGGGCCTTTCTGGAGCATCATGTTGGCGATGGGCTTGCCGACGATGTTGGAGCGGCCGACCACCACGACCTCGGCGCCGCTGGTTTCGACACCCGCCCGGACGATCATCTCCTGAATGCCTGCCGGGGTGCAGGGCGGGAACTTGACTTCGCTGCCGCCGATCATGAGCCGGCCGACGTTGACAGGGTGGAAGCCGTCCACATCCTTGTCAGGGTCGATGGCGTTGAGGACCTTCTTCTCGTTGATGTGTTTGGGAAGGGGCAGCTGCACCAGGATGCCGTTGATCGAATCGTCCTTGTTGTACTTGTCGATGAGGGCGAGCAGGTCGGCTTCGGAAATGTCCACCGGCTGGCTGTCCTGGACCTCTTTGAACCCCACGCGATGGGCCGTCTGGATCTTGAGCGTGACATAGGAAATAGAAGCCGGGTTTTCACCCACCAGGATAGTCACGAGCCCCGGTACGACGCCATGCTTCTCCTTGATCTGTTTGACCTCTTCCTCGATTTCCTTGAGGATTTGCTCCCTGATTTCGGTCCCCTTGATTAATTTGGCGGTCATTCCGAATCTCCTTTCCTGACTTTTCTTTAAAAAAATGGAATAATCGATGGGCTTGTGAAAAAAATCTTATGCACCACCGAAGGGTCAATAGCACATCTGATTTGGGAATTCAAATCATTTTGCTCTGGTTTGCAAAGAGTTTCTCTGACCGCCGGCCCGAAGGGGTGGGACTGAGCGGCCGAAGGCGGTGAAGAAAAGGAAGCGTTTATGCCTGGATGGCAGCAAGATCGGAAAGCCGAGGGAGGAGGAATGGTGGATCGAAATTTGATCTATGTGACGGCCGCCAGCGTCGATGAAGCGCGGCGGATCGGCAGGCATCTTGTCGTGGAGCGTTTGGCTGCCTGTGTGAACATCTTCGAAGGGATGCAGTCCTTCTACTGGTGGGAGGGGGCGGTTCAGGAAGACCGTGAGGTGGTGCTGGTGGCCAAGACGCGGTCGGACCTGGTCCCGCGTGTGGTGGAGGCGGTGAAATTCATGCACAGCTATGAGTGCCCCTGTATTGTGAGCATCCCGATAGCGGGCGGATATCAACCCTTTCTGGAGTGGATCGATCGTGAAACGGCCTCGGGGGACGAGCGGGCGCCTGGGGCGTGACCGGGTGATCGGGGAGATTTGCTGCGCCTTCGAACGTACTGGATTGTATTCGCTCGCCGGCAGGCGCCCGGAGCAGTTGGAGACCTCCGGCCACCAGTACACAGGCGTTGAACGCTCGCCGGCAGGCGCCCGGAGCAGCTGCCTCCAGTTCGTGCGCGGCGCTGTTCGCCGCTTCGGTAAAACGGGCCAGGCCAATCCCAATTCGTGGATGGGCTCCCGGCGGGAGCCGGCAGGCGAAGAGAAGGCCCTCTCACGGGCCTGCTCTCATGGTCTTCGACGGCGCCGGTAACGGACGACGAGCAGGAATCCGCAGGCCAGGGCGAAGAGGATGACGAGCCCGACATTATAACGGTAGAGGATGCGGTCGATGCTTTCACGCACGTGATCCCAGTTGCTGCCGAGGGCGTAGCCCATGGAGATCCAGATGAGGTTCCAGACGGCGGCGCTTACCATCGAAAGCAGAGCCACGACCGGGAGCCTGAGGCGGGAAAACCCTCCGAAGAGAGCGATTGCCGAACGGATCCCCGGGAAAAAACGGTTCATCAGGATCAGTCCGTAGCCGTAGCGATGAAACCAGATCTCGGCGCGGATGATGTCGCATGCCTTCAGGAACCAGAAATCCCTTTCGATGAAGAAATGCCGGCCGAAGTAGCTGCCCGCCTGAAAGAGCGCCAGGAACCCTGCCAGGCTTCCAATGGTCGTGACTGCATAGACGCCGGCGAAACCCAGCTTTCCGGACCCGACCAGGAAGGCGCCGAAGGCGGTGATCGTGTCTCCGGGGATGGGCGGAAAGAGGTTTTCCAGAAAGGCGCAGAACCCGAGCAACGCATAGATCATTCCTTCGGGCAAGTCTCCGATCCAATGGAGAAACTGGTCAAGGTGATTCAACAGGGGGACTCCTCGAGGTGTTTTCCGGAACCGGGCGAGGCCCTGAAGGCGGCCCCGCCGATCGCCGGCTGTGGGAAAGCGCCGATCGAGGACATTATTGGCGGGCGGGCGTCAAAAGACAAGCCCTCTTTTTGCCTTGACTGCCCGCGTGCCTTTTGTTAGCTAGATTTCATCCGGACATGGTTTTTTTGGCCCATCTCGGCGTCCATCTGCAGGTTTGCTTGTGCGGCGGCGTGCAGGTCGCCTCCGCGCAAACGCTTGATTTCCTTGATGTTGGCCAAACCGGGACCCGCCGCGAAGGGGTGGGACGGAGCACCCGAAGGGTGTGAAGAAACCGTGACCCACCCCGGAGGGGTGGGTCTGAGCACGCGCAGCGTGTGAAGAATAATCCTCATATCCGGATTGGAAAAGGGGTTCTACGGGGAAATCATTTCCGTTCCGCCTTGCGGGCAGGGCGGGACCGATTCATCGAGCGAGGAGAAAACAGAGGCCATGGCAAAAGAAAAATTGAAACGCAAGGAATTGTTGAAGTCTCCGGACGAGTTCCTGACCCTCTCCGAGAAGGTCCTGCGCTATCTGAGCGAGCACACCCGGCAGGTGAAAATCGCCGTGATCGGGTTGGCCGTTGTGTTCGCCGCGTATCTGGCCGGGTGGGGGTATCTCAAGCATGTCAACAAGGCCGGCCAGACGGCCTTCAATGAGGCGTACGAGATCGTCAGCGACAACCTCGGGCCGGATCCCGACGTCGAGGCGCTCAAGCGGGCGAAAGACCTGTTCGCAGAAGTGATCGATGATTACGGGCTGTCGAAGGCGGCCGATCTCGCACTGCCCCAATTGGCGCATCTTTACGCCCTCGACGGGCAGTACGACGAGGCCATCGAGGCCTACCGCAAGTTCAACGACGCCGTTTCGCACAAGCCGCCGTATCCTGCGCTGAGCGCGTTGGCGATCGCTTCCATCTATGAAGACAAGGGGGAATTTGACAGGGCCGCTGCGGAGCTTGCCCCGGTGGTGGCCGAGGAAGAGAGCCCATTCAAAGAGTCGGCCGTTTACCAACTGGCGCGTCTGTATGATTTGGCCGGTCAGGAGGACAAGGCCGAGGCCCTTTTCAAGGAATTCGTGGAAACCTATCCTAACTCCATGTTTAAACCGATGGCGGAAGCCCGGCTCTGATGTCATCGGCGGGCCGGTTCAGCCGCGCCCGGGAAAAGTACCCACGTCGTTTTTTGCCCGGCCCTGCGGATTCATTCTTTTCGAGGAGGAATGCTATGCTGATCGGTGAAATTCTGGCCCGCAACGCCAGGATGTACGGGAAGGAAATCGCTTTGATCGAGAGGGACCCGGCCAAGGGGAAACGGCTGGAGATGACCTGGGAGGCCTTCGACGAGGCGGCGAACCGGATCGCCAACGGCCTGATCGTGAAGGGAGTGAAGAAGGGGGACAAGGTCATTCATTTGATGATGAACTGCCTCGAATGGCTTCCCGCCTACTTCGGCATCCTCCGGACCGGGGCATGGGCCGTGCCGCTCAATTTCCGCTTCTCCTCATCGGACATCCGCTACTGCGCAGAGATCGCCGAGGCGAAGGTCATGATCTTCGGCGAGGAGTTCATCGACCGGTTGGCGCCCATCAAGGATGAACTCGGGACAATCGAGCATTTCATCTTTTCGGGTCCCCCGGATCTCCGGCCCGAGTACGCGGAAGATCTCAACGCTTTCATGGCGGGGGCTGCGGCGGATGAGCCGCGTGTCCCGATCGATGTCCTCGACGAGGCGGCGCTCTATTTTACGTCCGGAACCACCGGGACCCCTAAGCCGATCCTTTTGACCCACCGCAACCTCGAATTTTCCTGCGTTGTCGAAAACCGCCACCACTATCAGACCCACGCCGACAATTTCCTCTGCATCCCGCCGCTATACCACACCGGCGCCAAGATGCACTGGTTCGGAAATTTTATCGTGGGGGCGAAGGCCGTCATTCTGAAGGGGGTCAAACCGCAGTGGATCCTGGAGGCGGTGTCCGAGGAGAGGGCGACCATCGTCTGGCTCCTCGTACCCTGGGCGCAGGATATCCTCATCGCGATCGAGCGGGGGGAGGTCAAACTCGAAGATTATCACCTGGACCAATGGCGTCTCATGCACATCGGGGCGCAGCCCGTTCCGCCGAGCCTGATCAGGAACTGGAAGAAGGTTTTCCCGCATCACCAGTACGACACGAACTACGGATTGAGTGAAACCACCGGCCCCGGATGCGTGCACCTGGGCATCGAGAACACCCACAAGGTCGGCGCCATCGGTGTCCCGGGCTTCGACTGGGAGTTCAAGATCGTCGATTTCGAGCGGAAGCCTGTTGCCCCGGGCGAACCAGGCGAGTTGATGGTCAAGGGGCCGTGCGTCATGAAGGAGTATTACAAGAACCCGCAGGCGACCCGGGATACGCTTTTCGACGGGTGGCTGCTCACCGGGGACATGGCCCGCGTCGACGAAGACGGTTTCATCTGGCTGGTGGATCGGAAGAAGGATGTGATCATCACCGGCGGAGAGAATATCTTCCCGGTCGAAATCGAAGATTTTCTGATGGAAAATCGACTCATTCAGGATGCCGCGGTGATCGGTCTGCCCGATGAGCGGCTCGGGGAGGTCGTGACGGCGATTGTAAAGCTGAAGGAGGGCGCAGAGATGGACGATGCCGCTTTCTTCCAGTATTGCGAAGGCCTGCCGCGCTATAAACGGCCCCGCCGGGTGTTCTTCGACGATGTCCCGCGCAATCCCACCGGCAAGATCGAGAAGCCTAAATTGCGCAAGAAATATGCCGGTGCGGCCGAGACCTTCAAGATCAACCCTTGATCTTTTTACCTGCAGCGCATCTTCGCGGGGGTCGCCGGCCGCCGCATGGACGGTGCAGCTGCAAATGGGAGGGAAGCCTGCCGGATATCAGGAGAAAAGGTCTTTTTGCTTGACATGTTTCCAAACGTTCAGTATGAAAAGATAGCTAGAATATAGCTGCAATATGACCAGCCTTGCACCAGGCGGCCTCCGTCGCTCCGTGGCTGCCTGATGGTCGACGATGCAGTGCCATCCTGTTTATGCAGACCCAGCTCTTCAGTGTTTCGGGCCCTCCGGGCCCGAGGGGGAGAGACCAAACAACCAACCATGGAAGTCGGGGGAGAAGATGCACAAATTATTGACAGATGCACCAGGTAAAAAGATGCTCTTGTTGGGCAATGAGGCCATTGCCAGGGGAGCCCTGGAGGCGGGGTTGTCTTTCGCCACCTGCTATCCGGGAACGCCTTCTTCGGAGATTCCTGAGCAGTTCCTCCATATCAGCCAGGAAACCGATCTTTACTTCGAATACTCGACGAACGAAAAGGTTGCCCTGGAGGTGGGGGCCGGGGCGGCGGCCTGCGGGTTGAGGACCATGGTGACGATGAAGCACGTGGGGCTCAATGTGGCCGCAGATCCGCTGATGACACTCGCCTATGTCGGGGTGAAAGGCGGGATGGTGATCGTGAACGCCGACGACCCATCGCTTTTCTCGAGCCAGAACGAGCAGGACAACCGGTATTACGCCCGTCTTTCAGGGCTTCCGATGCTGGAGCCGACCACCGTCCAGGAGATGAAGGACGCCACGGTTGCAGCCTTCGACCTGTCCGAGGAACTCGGACTTCCGGTCATCCTGCGAACCACGACGCGCCTGAACCACATCCGCGGAGGGGTGGAACTCGGCAAGCTGCCTCCCAGAAAAACCAAAGGGACCTTCAAAAAAGACCCGTTCAATCTGGTGACAGTCCCCGCGGTCTCGCGCAAATTGCACCAGGTGCTGCTCGAAAAGTACGACCGCGCGCTCGAAAAGTCCGAGCAGTGGCCTTACAACCAGTTGACGGGGAAAGGCAAGTGGGGCATCGTCGCCAACGGTGTGAGCGTCAACTACGTACGCGACGCCGTCGTCGATCTCGGCATTGCGGACAAGGTCACACTCCTCAAACTCGGCTTCTCATGGCCGCTTCCGAAGGCGCTCATGACGCGGTTCCTCAAGCAGGTGGACAAGGTTCTGGTGGTCGAGGAACTGGAGCCGATCATGGAAAACGAGCTGAAGGCCCTCGCACAGGAAAACGGGATCACGATCCCGATCAAGGGCAAAGGGGTCGGCGGCCTATCGCGTCTTTTCGAATACGATCCGGGTCTGGTCCGCAAATCAGTCGCGGAGTATTTCGGGATCGATTACAAAGCCCCGGCGATGGTCGAAATGTCCGACCTGCCTCCGCTGCCCGGCAGGCCGCCTAACCTGTGTGCAGGCTGCCCGCACCGCGCTACTTTCTATGCGGTGAAGCAGGTGTTCGGCAACGAGGCGGTGTACCCGACGGATATCGGCTGCTACACCCTGGGCGTCCTTCCGCCTATTTCCATGGCTGATTACCTGATCTGCATGGGATCTTCGGTCAGCAGCGGCTGCGGTTTCGCCGAGGGGACCGATCAGAAAACCGTCTCCTTCATCGGCGACTCGACCTTTTTCCACTCCGGTATCACCGGCCTGGTCAACGCTGTGCACAACAACCACAAGTTCACCCTCGTCATCCTCGACAACGGCACGACGGCCATGACCGGCCATCAGCCCCATCCGGGGGTCCAGGCGAACCTGATGGGCCTGGACCGGACGCGGGTCTCGATCGAAAACGTCGTAAGGGGCTGCGGCGTGCAGGACGTGCATGTCGTAAAGCCTTTCAAGATCAAGAAGACGATCGAAGCCTTGCAGGCCGCCAGGGACTACGATGGCCTTTCCGTGGTGATCTCCGATGAGTTCTGCCCCCTGTTCGCGAAAGCGACCAAACAGTTCAAACGGGGGAAGGTCTTCACCGTCAATCAGGAAAAGTGCAAGAACCACAGGGACTGCATCAACAAGCTGGCCTGCCCGGCCATGTTTGTAGAGGAGGAGAAGGTCCGGATCGACGAGAATATGTGTATCGGCTGCTCGGTCTGCGCCCAGGTCTGTCCCGAAAACGCCATCGTGCCCGTGAAATGAGGAAAGGGAGGCTTTAATGGAAACGAAACGATTGGTATTTGTCGGCGTCGGTGGCCAGGGAAATCTTTTAGCCTCGCGTCTGTTGGGGGAAGCGGCTCTTGCCGCCGGCATCCCTGTTGTGGTCAGTGAGATTCACGGTATGGCCCAAAGAGGCGGGATCGTAGAATCGGCTGTGTTGATGGGGAACGTCACCAGCCCCATCGTGTCAGGGGCTGAGGCGGATGTCCTGATCGGCTTCGAGCCGATCGAGACCCTGCGGGCCATGGGGAAGTGCAGTGCGGACAGCCTGGTGATCACCAACCTGAGCCCGCTGCCCCCGTTTACGGTTTCTATCGGGCAGGGCAAGTATCCGAAAGTGGAGGAGGCCCTGGAACTGATTCAGAAGAAGGTCAAGAAAAAGGTCATTGCCTTGAACGGGAGCGCACTGGCGGCGGAGGCCGGCAACCCGCTTTCGCTCAATATGGTTATGCTCGGCGCCTTGATCGGATCGGGCGCCGTCCCGATCACCCCTGAAGACATGAAGAAGACCATCGCTGCGTCCACCAAGAAGGCGTTCCTCGAGTCCAACATCAAGGCCTTCGATTTAGGGATGGCGGGTGCCAGATAAACCGTTTGCTGCTGTGGGGGCAGGCTTTGCCCCCTTTTTTTCAAGGGATCGGGGAGGCGTTAGCGTTTTCCCGATCCTCCTGTTTTTTCCCTCAACGCTTCGATCGCCGGATCGCCCGGGCGATTGTCAAGGGGAACCACGATGGGCAAGGTGACCCGAATCGCCCTGGTATCGACCCCCTGGCCGCTTTTCAATCGACCTTCCATCCAACTGGGCGCCCTCAAGGCCTTCCTTTGCCGGGAAGTGCCGAATCTCGAAGTCGATGCCTTCCATCCCTATCTGGCCATTGCGGCCGCACTCGGCTACGATGTGTATCGCGAAATCGCGGATCGAACGTGGCCCGCCGAATCGCTTTACGCCGCACTGCTTTATCCTGACCGGCGCGCCGGCCTGCAGAAGTTTTGGCAGCGGCAGGTCCGACACGTCCCTATCCTGCGGCGCCTCTCTTTCGAGGAACTCCTCGGCGCCCTCGATCGGTCATCCGCCCGCTTCATGGACGGGATTGAATGGGATCGCTTGAGCCTGGCCGGGTTTTCGATCTGTCTGGGGCAGCTTACGAGCAGTCTGTTTTTCATCCGGGAAATCAAGCGGAAAAGCCCCAACGTATTGATCACGGCCGGCGGGTCCTCGTGCGCCGGAGATATGGGGTCAAGTCTCCTGCGGGCCTTTCCGGAGATCGATTTCGTCGTTCAGGGGGAAGGCGAGAGGCCGCTCGTCCACCTGGCGCAGCATCTCGGCGGCGGGGCGGCTCCCGACGCGGTCCCGCCCTGCCAGGGTTTGATCGGGTGCAAGGCGAGCCAATCCGCTTCGGAGACCTTCCAGGTCGATTCGCTCGATGACTTGCCCTATCCGGATTTCGCAGACTATTTCAAGGAACTGGGTGCCTTGCCGCCGTCCAGACGGTTTTTCCCGCGCCTGCCGATGGAGATCTCGAGGGGATGCTGGTGGCGCGGAGCGGGGCGCGCAGCCCGGTCTTCCGGGTGCGCCTTCTGCAATCTGAACCTCCAGTGGTGGGGATACCGCGCGAAGAGCCGTCAGAGGATCCTGGACGAGCTCGATGCCCTCACCGGCGCATACCAGGACCTGTCGGTCTCTTTCATGGACAACCTGCTTCCGGCGCGGGAACTGGCGGAGATCTTCGATGGGATTCAAGGATTGGGCCGGGATTTCCGCCTCTTCGGCGAGATCCGGGCCAGGACGCCCTTGAAGGCCCTGCGGGCGATGGGCATGGCGGGGGTGCGGGAGGTGCAGGTCGGGATCGAGAGCCTGAGCACCCGGCTGCTCGAGCGCATGCACAAAGGCACGAGGGCTATCGACAACCTGGAGATCATGAAGCACTGCGAGGCCTGCGGGTACCCGGATCTTGCCGCCAACCTCATATTGGAGTTCCCGTCGAGCGGGGAGGCAGAGGTGGCGGAAACCCTCATGAACCTGGACTTCGCCCTGCCTTTCAGACCGCTCCGGGGGATCTCCTTCTGGCTCGGGTACGGAAGTCCGGTTCATGCCGATCCGGAGCGCTACGGGATCGGCAGGGTCCGCAACCACCCCTTCTACGCGCGTCTTTTCCCCTCGGCCGTTTTGCAGGACCTTAAACTGATGGTCCAGGGATACAGCGGCGGGGTGCTCCGGCAGAGGCGTCTCTGGCGCCCCGTGCGGGAGAAAATCAAGGCGTGGCATCGATCCTACCAGACCCTGCATGGAGGCGGTGAGGGCGGCTCCATGGCCTGCGAACCCATCCTTTCCTACCTCGACGGGCGCGATTTCATGATCATCCGGGAGCGCCAGCCGGGGGCCTTCCAAAAAACCCACCGTTTGAAAGGCCTCTCGCGCGATCTTTACCTCTTTTGCGACGTCCAGCGGAGTCTGCGGGCGATCCTCACCCGTTTTTCCGGCCTTGGAGAGGAGCATGCGCTTCCCTTCCTCCGGATGATGGTCGAAAAGCGCCTCATGTTCAACGAGGACGATCGTTATCTGAGTCTTGCCGTGCGCTGCGGCCCGCTGCGGAAGGGCTAGCGTTTCTCGTACACGGCCAGGATGCCTCCCAGGGGACGGGGATCGGTAAGGAGGCGCATGCCCGGGTAGCGGGGCATGATGCTGCTGAGGCCGTAGACCAGGAAGCGCGCCCCGGACCGGGCGCGCCGGCGGATCAGTTCGCTGAACTCCTCGTGCATGATGAGGTAAGTGTAAAAGAGGTCAAAGTCCTCGAAGGGGATGCCTGTGGCTTTCCTCAAGGCATCGTGGACATCCGGTGCGGTCGAATCGCCGTGGAAAAGATGGATGTTCCGGGGAGGCGGAGGGCATCCTTCCTGTTGGAGGCGTGCCTCGAGGGACTGCCTGAGCGGGGCGTATTCGTCCAGTGTCCATTCATCCAGTTCGATGCCGGCCGAGACGTGTGTCAGGTAGCTCATGAGAACATTGACCCGGCCGTCTGCGCACCCGAGATCGAGAAAACGCGACTGGCCAGGTATCAGCCAGCCTTCCTGCACGAGGGTTTCAAGACATTGAAGGAGGACCAGCAGGTCGGTGGAGCGCCGGAAGCCGAGCGCCCCCACGTCCCCGACCTTGCGCTCGTCATAGAAGCCGGCGACGGCTTCCAGGGTCCGCCGGTGCGGCAGAACGCCCTCCGGCGGTCCGCTTCGGGGGCGCATGCTGCTGGGTGAAAGGTCTGCCGGATGATCGGGCTTCATGACTTCAGCACCTTCTTGATGCGCTCGTGGAGGAGAAACAGCGCCTCGAGTTCCTCGCCTTCCCTGTTACGCAATCGGGCGAGGCCTTCGGGGCGGATGCGGTCGGTGATCTTGCGGCAGACATAGTTGACGCACAGGACATGCCTTGCGGTGAGGAGGCAGCCCTTTGGGCCGAGGAAGAAGCAGGAGCGGGGATCTTGGCGCCGCTTGGGGAGGGCGGCCCCGAGGAGCCGGTTGATCAGGAGCAGCACCGCGTCATAGTGTTTTTCGAGGCCGGCCCCGCAGCATGAGCCGCCCTCCAATGCATCGCAGCGGCGGCAGATCTCGACGATCCCGGTCGACTGCAGGGCTTCGCGGGAGCCCGCTGCGGCCCGTCTGAAGCGGGAGAGCAGCGCCGCTGCATCCTTGTCGGAGCGCAGCTTCCCTTCAGCGGCCTCGCAGCAGGCATCAGCCCACTCGATGCGGTCCTCGATGGAGCCTGAAAGCGGGGGCGGCGGGCGGAACATCAGTTCAGCCGCGGATGACCGCAGTGTTTTTTGCCTGATTTTCCGGGTGCGGAATCGCTGGACGATTCTTCTCCCGCAAATTCCTTCAGCCCCTCGGCCAGACTGCGCAGTTTGAGGTCCACCAACTGGTTGATGGATCCTTTCGGGTAGGTGCCGTCGGCCTTGCGCTCGCCGCCGGGGACGCCGGTGAGGATCTCGATTCCCTCATCGATGGTGCTGACCGGGTAGATGTGGAAACGGCCGCCGGCGACGCTTTCCACGATGTCCTTACGGAGCATGAGGTCCTGGACGTTGCTTGCCGGGATCAAAACGCCCTGATCGCCCGTCAGTCCCCGCAGGCGGCAGCAATCGAACCACCCCTCGATCTTCTGATTCACTCCTCCGATCGCCTGCACCTCGCCTTTCTGATTGACGGAGCCGGTGACCGCCAGGGTCTGCTTGATCGGCACCCCGGAGAGGCTCGAGAGCAGGGCGTAGATCTCGGTCGAGGAGGCGCTGTCGCCGTCCACTCCGCCGTAGGACTGCTCGAAGGCGATGCTGGCGCTTATCGTCAGAGGCTTGTCCTGGGCGTATTTCTTGCGAAGGTACCCGGCCAGGATCAGCATGCCCTTGTTGTGCGTGCTGCCCGAAAGGTCCGCTTCCCGCTCGATGTTGATGATCCCTGCACGCCCCATGGAGGTGGACGCGGTGATCCGCGAGGGCTTGCCGAACATGTAGTCCCCGAGGCTGTAAACCGCAAGTCCGTTGACCTGGCCGACCACCTCGCCGTCGGCGTCGATCATGAGGGTGCCGCGGTCGATCATCTCCTGGATGCGCTCTTCGATCAAGTTGGCGCGGTAGATGCGGGCCTCGATGGCCTTTTCCATGTGTGCGGCGGTAACGATGTCCTGCCCGTCTTCACTGGACCAGAAATTGGCTTCGCGGACCAGGTCGGCGATCTGGGGGAAGGAGGTCGTTATCTTTTCCTGCCGTCCGGTCATTCGCACAGCTTCTTCGACGAGTGCGGCCACTGCACTGCGGTCGAGGGGCTTCAGGCTCTCCTCTTCGGTCGTGCGCTTCACGAAACGGGCGACCTGCAGGATGCTTTCGTCCGTCTTCTTCATGCTTGTGTCGAAGTCCGCCCGAACCTTGAACACCTTCTGGACGTCTTCGTCATAGGCGAGGAGCAGATAGTAAACATAAGCGTCCGCGGTCAGCACCACCTTCGTGTCGATCTCGATGGGTTCGGGCTTGAGGCCGCTGGTGGTGAAAAGGTAGAAGGGGTCGTAGGTCTGGATCTCGAGCTTCCGGCTCTTGAGCGCCCGCTTGAGGGCCTGCCAGACCCCGGGCTCGACAATGGCATCGAGGAGGTTGATAACCAGATAGCCGCCGTTCGCTTTGATGAAGGAGCCGGCCTTGATCTTGCTGAAATCGGTGCGCCACAGCCCGTGGCGGTCGACAATACGCTCGATGGCGCCGAAGATGTTCCGATAGGTCGGGTAATTTTCGACGATGACCGGCTGGCCCTCCTGCTTGCTGTTGTCGACCAGCAGGTTGACCTGATAGGGCTGGAAGGGGTCCGACTCCGGGAGGATCCCTGCCATTTCCGGCGGGATTTGGTGCTGCGGGGTTCGGAAGATCTGAAGGTGGTCGGCCATGTCGTTCAGCATGGAGCTCAGGTAGGCCGTAACTTTTTCGTTCTTGAACTTGGCGGAGAGGGGGTCGGTCAGCTCCGAGGCGTTCTTCATGAAAACGACCCGGTCCATCTTTTCGATCTTCTGCTGGACTTCTTTCTGCAGATCCCGCAGTTCGAGGAAGATCTGGTCGATCTGTTCGCGCAGCTTCGCCTGCTTCGCCTTGAGGACCTCGAATTCCTCTCTCGGAAAGCGCCCCTTTTCGACCATGGCTTCCAGCTGATCGATGTGCATCGGATTGTCGTCCACGACCGGCATGACCTCCGGCCGCTTGATCTGCCCCATCTGGATGTCTACGAGGGCGAACCCCTCTTCCTTGACCTTCTGATCCAGGCCCTTGAAGAAGCTCTTGCCCTTCTGTTCGTAGGTCTCCATGATCTCTTTTTTCAGGCTGATGTATTCCTGGCTTTCAAAGAGCTGAGGGATCTCCTTTTTCAGGGTTTCCACGAGCTCGTGGACGTCCTTTTTGAACTCGGCCCCCTTTCCCTGGTCGAGTTGGATCAGGGCAGGGGCTTCAGGATTCTCGAAGTTGGCGACATAGCAAAGATCCGGCGGCTTTTTGTCTGTCCGGCGCATTTCCTCCAGAAGCTTCTGGACGGTGGACATTCGGCCTGTGCCGGCAATCCCGGTCACGAAGATGTTGTACCCCTGTTTGTCCATGCCCATCCCGAATCGAAAGGCCTCCACCCCGCGATCCTGGCCGACGATCTCTTTGAGCGGATCGAGGTCGTTGGTTGTTTCGAATTCGAAGGCAGCCGGGTCGAGACGCCAGCGCAACTGCTCTAAAGGGACTTCAGGGGTCTTTTTCTTTCTGGGCATCGATGTCCTCCTTGTTTCATCCAGGGCGTTGACAGGGGGGTGGAGAGGAGATCAAGCGACGGTTATACGTATGCTGGATGAGCGCGCTTGGAGCTGTTTGGGCAAAACGACCCGTAGGATTCCGTCTGCGAAGGTGGCCTCGACCTCATCCTCGATGACGCGGCAGGGCAATTGGATGCGCCTGGCAAACGGCGTGAAGCCGTTTTCAATGGCTCGATGCCTATCCGCGCCGCGGGCGAAAGGAGCTGGTTTTTCGCCTTGGACAAGCAGTACGTTTTTAAATACGGTCAACCGCAGCGAATCCGGATCGGCGCCTGGCAATTCGACCTGAACGATCAGAGTGGTGGCGTTTTCGGCTATGTGTACAGCAGGTCCGCGGATGAATTCACCGGGCAGGAGAGAGATCCCGAAATCCCCCCATATCCGGTCGAAGAGGCGGTCGATGTCTCTTCTCAGGTCGTCGAGTTGCTGGTTTTTCCATACCGTCAATTCGAGCATGGTTCGTCCTCCTTAACGGGTCCGTTCCCGGGGGCGGCCGTTTTCCGGTGTTTACTCGGAGCCCGGAGCATAAAAGCAGCGTTTGGGGGAAAATACCTTGCCTTGTTTTTTTAGCGAGTTGATGATTTTGGAGACCTCCTTGCCGTCGATGCCGATGCTTTTGGCGATGTCTCCAGGGCGAACCGGAGCGCCGGCCTTGACCATAGCGTCGAATACGATTTTTTCCTGTTCGTTCATGGAATATTCTCCCGGATCGGATGGGCTCCACAGGAGCCTTTTCGATTGGTTGGCAGGCCGTTGTCAAATGCCCGCCTCCCGCGTGTCGCTCGTTCCGCCCCCATTGCGGCGCGCTTGCGAGTGCGCCTGATTCCTGGGGGGCGCAGGCCTTGGACCTGAGCGTCGTTCCCCGGCCTGTGAACAGCTGGTTTGTCCAGCATGCCGCCAAGGCCGGAAGACCTTTGCCCATTCCGGTCGGAATGGAAAAGCCCTGCTTTAAAAAGGGGTCGCACATCAAGATGTTGCGTTGATTTTTCCCGATTCTGACAGCAGTTTATAGGAATCATCGATTGTCTTCAAGCCACTTTTTTCGTATGCTGCCCCGAACGGCTGCTTGCTCTCGAGCAGGGGGCGTCCGGTGTTTTTGCCCCGAAGGTGGTTCTGTCTCAACGCGGGTCTGAGCCTGCGGTTGCCCCCGGCATTCGCTTCTGGACTGAGGATGGATACTCTCCTATAATGAAAACTTGAAAGGATGCGGATGCAGCCTGTCTGAGAATGATTTTCGGAGAGGGGGATCCTCCCGGACTGGAAACAGGTGCGGCTCGAGGAGCGTCAAGTGCAGACCGGACGCGGCGCTCCGCTATCCCGGGACACGGTCCAGTGGTTGGAAGCTTATGAATTGGCTGGACATTCTGATCATAGCGTTGATGGCCTTTCTGTTGGTCAGGGGGCTTTTCCGCGGTTTCTTCCGCGAGGTCGGATCACTCGCGGGGGTCGTGCTCGGGCTCCTTGCCGCTTTTCGATATGAGGCGAATCTGACGGGTCTTCTCAAGGGGTTTCTTCCGGACTGGCCTTTTCTCTCTCTGCTGAGTTTCGCCCTGATCATGCTGGTGATCATGGTTGCCTGCAATGTGCTCAGCCTGGCTCTCAAAACGGCATTCAAGAAGGTTTTCCTCGGCTGGCTCGACCGTACTCTCGGAGTGGCCGTGGCCTTTGTCAAGGGAATGGTGGTGCTTTATCTTGGCATGGTAATCATCAATTTTTTCGTCCCGGCGGCTTCGCCGGTCGTAGCCCAGTCGAAGCTGTATCCCTGGGTCGTCCGGTCTTCCCAGTTCGTGGCAGGGCAGATACCGCCGGAGACTTATGAACAGTGGAAGAGAAAGTTCCGGGGGGAGAGGTGGACCGGCGGCGAATCCGGAAAGCCGGACCGGTCCGAATCGAACTAAATATGGATTGGGACAGCATTGGAAAGCGTTTCATCGAACTCTGCCGGCTGGTGGACCGGCTGCGCTCGCCCGGCGGGTGCCCGTGGGATGCGAAACAAACGGTGGAAAGCATCAAGCGGTATCTCCTCGAAGAGGCTTACGAGGTGGTGGATTCCGTCGAGAAGGGCGATCCGCAGGATGTCTGCGGGGAATTGGGGGATCTGCTCTTTCAGATTGTTTTCATGGCCCGGATCGAGTCGGAGACAGGGGCCTATGACGTGCTGGATGTGCTCGACCGGATCATCGAGAAGATGATCCGCCGGCACCCTCATGTCTTCGGCGAAGCGCAAGTGGAGAATGCCGAAGAGGTCGCCCGGAACTGGGCGGAGATCAAGAAGCATGAGAACCACGGGGCCGATTCGGCCGCCTCCCTGCTCGACAGCGTGCCCGTGCACCTTCCGGCTCTCATGAGGGCTCATCGCATGACGGAGCGCGCCTCCAAATACGGCCTGGAATCGGGGGACGTCGATGCCTTGCTGGATGAGGCCCGGAAGGATTTCCGGTCTCTGGAGCGGGCGGTGGCCGATGGCGGCGGGTTCGATCAGGTGATGGGCGATCTGCTGTTCACGCTGGCCGCTCTGGCGAGGGTAAGGGGGGGCCATGCGGAAGACCTCCTGCGCTTGTCCAATCAGAGGTTTAAGGAGGATGTGGAGCGGGTGGAAAGCCGTTTCAAGAGCCAAGGTCTGGATCTCGATGCCGTTCCGAGGGGAAGGAAGGCGGAGGTCTGGCAGGGCATTCGGAAGGAAAGGGCGTGATCCGGGTTGCCTCGGAGGAAGAAAAGCGTTCTGAGGAAGCCTCTCAAATGGGCTCTGATAGGCCTTTGCGGGTTTTTCCTGTTTACGGTCTTGCAGGTGGCGGCCTTTCGATTCGTCAATCCGCCGTTCAATTCGATCATGCTGTGGGACTATTTCAAGCACAGCGGTGTCGTCCTCAAGCGGTGGAGGCAGGCGGGCTGGGTGCCCCTCGATGAGATATCCCCGCATCTGCGACGCGCCGTCCTGGCAGGGGAGGATCAGCGTTTTCTGATGCACCGCGGCTTCGATTGGAGGGAGCTTTCGATCGTGTTGAAGGACATGGCCGCGGACCGGGGAATCAGGGGCGCCAGCACGATATCCATGCAGGCTGCCAGGACGGTGTTTCTCTGGCCCGAACGAAGCTGGCTCAGGAAATTTCTGGAGGCCTACTACACGGTTGTGATGGAGGCCCTCTGGAGCAAGGAGAGAATTCTGGAGGTTTACCTCAATATGGTCGACTGGGGCCGGGGGTATATTGGAGCGGAGAGCGCAGCCAGGGGATATTTCAACCAATCAGCCGCCGGCCTGACGCCTTCCCAGGCCGCAGCGATGGCAGCTGTTCTGCCCAACCCGCACCGATGGTCTCCCGTCAAGCCGAACCATGATGTCGTTCGGCGCATCGAGCGCATCCGAAAAGACATGGCATTGATGCCGCTGGTGAATGGACGATGATCTCGCAGATTACCGACTGGATACTGAGGATGAGCCTGAAATGGAAGCTATTGCTTCCCTTTCTCATCCTTTCTTTCATCGGCACGACCGTGCTGGTCTACATCGGGCTCAGGTCTCAAGAGAAGCTGATCAAGAACGAGGAGTTGAAAGAGCTGGCGAGGGTCTATCAGATCTTCCTGACGGTCATCGATCACCGTGAGACGCAGGCGCTTTCCCTTGCCACGATGGTCGCTGTCAACCCCATAGCCGAGGCCGCTTTGGCCCTCAGGGACCGGGAGGGGCTCTACCGCTCCTTCGTCCCCCTTTACGATGAACTTCGCAAGAACTTCGGCATCGGGCAGTTCCACTTTCATATCCCGCCCGCAAAATCCTTTCTGCGGCTGCACATGCCGGAGGAGTCCGGGGAGATGATCTCCTACCGGCGTGAGGTCATCGATGCCATGAAATCGGGCAAGGCTGTCTCCGGGCTGGAGTGGGGCCTGACCGGGCTCGGGATCCGGGGCGTGGCGCCGGTTTACTATGCCGGCGAGCTGGCCGGGACCGTGGAAATCGGATTCCCTTTCGACGCCCCGTTTCTCGAACAGCTGAAGGGCCAGTGGCAAACCGATCTCACGGTTTATGAAAAGCGCGGGGAGGACAACTACATCCTTTTGGCGACCACGGTCAAGGGGTACGCATTCTATGACCCGTTCCCCCTGAATGGGGATTTGTCCTCGGGGTGGCCCCGGATGCTGATTTCCCCCGCCGGCGCGCCCGACAGGTCGGTGCTTCTCGGGACTGTCAGTGATTTTTACGGTGAGATGGTGGCCCTGGTGCAGATCGAGGTCGACCGCTCCGCCATTATGCGGCGCCTCGAGAAGACACGCAACCTGATGTTTCTGGTCGGGGGCGTCGGCATCATCCTCTCGTTCGCCCTGACGTGGCTGGTGGCCTATCTCTTCGTCCGGCCGATCGTCGAGATCGTCCACGACGCCGACGAGATCGCCCGGGGCAGACGGGAGAAACGCCTCAAGATCAGGCCCGCCGACGAGATGGGCAGGCTCACGATCTCCCTGAACACCATGCTCGATTCGCTCCAGGCGCGGCGGCGCGAGATCGCCAACTACGCCCGCACGCTCGAGCGCAAGGTGCAGGAACGCACCGCCGACCTGGTCTCCTCCGAGGAGAAATACCGCACGCTGGTGGAGAACATCCCCTTGATCGTCTATCGTCTGCTCGATGACGGGACGACCGAGTTCCTGAACCCCTACTTTACAGAAAAGCTGGGGTATTCCATCGAGGAGGCGGTCGGCAACAAGCGCTTCTGGTGGGAGAAAGTCTGCGGATACACCGGCGGGCCGGAAGACGACATGGTCCGGCACTGCTGGGAGAACGGGGCGGAGCTGCGCGTCGAGCGGATCATCAAATCCAGAAAAGGTGAAGAACTCATTTTTATCGATCACGCCATCCCGGCCCTGGACGAGCACGGCAATGTCAAGTGGGTGGACGGCACGATGGTCGATATCACCGAGCTGAAGCTCCTGCAGGAGCGGACCCTGCAGACGGAAGAGATCCGTGTGCTCGGTGAGATTTCGGCCCGTTTCGCCCACGAGATCCGCAATCCGCTGGCCATTGCGGGGGGGTTCGCCCGGCGCCTCTGCAACGCCATGTCTCAGGATGACCCCCACTACAAGTTCGCCCAGATCATCGTAGAGGAGGTCGCCCGCCTGGAGGACATCCTCCAGATCATCCTTTCATCCATCGAGCCGTTTACCTTGACGGTCTCCCGCGTAGACCTGAACAAAAGCCTGCAGCACTGCCTCGACGGGCTGGAAGAATCGATCCAGGTGAGGCAAATTCATTTAGAGACGATCTTCGATCCGGCGCTGGATGCGATCGATGGGGATTCCGATCTGCTCCACCGGGCCTTCGAGTGCCTGCTGAAGCATGCAGTAGTCTCCTCGCCGCGCAACGATTCGCTGCTCGTCACCACCGAAAAGCGGAACGGCACCTGCGTGGTGAAGATCAGCCACCGCGCGGAGGGCCTCGGGGATGAGGATCTGGAGCAGTTCTTCTTCCCGCGCATAACGGGAAAGACCGGGTCGGATATCAAGGACCTGCCTCTGGCGAAGGTCATCATACACCGGCACGGGGGCAAGGTCACCGTTCAGCGCGAGGTCGAAGGGCGCATCCTGTTGCGGATAGAATTGCCGGTGGTTCTGCCGAAACCGCGGGGGGGCAAAGGCCGACAGGTACGTTCGGCGAATTGAGGGTTGTCGGAATCGGTTTTTAAGCGCCGGCCCTGAGAGGGGAGGTTTATGCGATTCATCCTGTTGAATGCCTATATTGCCATCGATACGATTTTGTTCTGTCTGTGGACTGCCATTCTCGCGATCTTCGATCGCACCGGGGACACGATCCATGCCTGGGTGGCGCGCCCCTGGGGGAAAAGCATCCTCTGGGGCTGCGGCGTCAAGGTGCGCGTGGTAGGGGCTGAGGGCGTGGACGGCTCGAAGCCGCGCATCTACATGAGCAACCATCAGAGCTTTTTCGACATCTTCGCCCTTCTGGCATACCTCCCGGTCAACTTCAAGTTCATCATGAAGCAGGAGTTGATGCGTATTCCGCTCTTCGGGTTCGCTGTGCGCCGGGCAGGGTATATCGGCATTGTCCGGGACGACCCGCGCAAGGCCGTCGAAAGCATGAACAAGGCTGCACAGCGCATCCGCGATGGCGCGTCGGTGCTGATCTTCCCTGAAGGGACGCGAAGCATCGACGGGAGCCTCCAGGGGTTCAAGCGCGGCGGGTTCAATCTGGCGGTCAAATCAGGATGCGACATCGTTCCGATCGGCATCAGCGGCAGCCACGCGATCGTTCCCAAAGGCAGCCTCCGCGTGAATCGGGGAACAATCGAGATGAGGATCGGAGCCCCTATTTCCCTGGCGGATTACGGCAAGCGCGATATTCAAAAACTGGAAATGGACGTGTGGCTGGCCATCGACAAATTGATTTCCCCGCACAGGGAATCTGCCGGGCACCCATCGTGAATTGTTGAAGCGGCGGCTTCAAGTCAGCTGTCGCGCACGTCAACGTCAGATCTGCAGCGTATTCCCCCGACCGCCTCGAACCACCCGGTCTGAGTCGGTCTTTTTTCTTTTTCGAGGCCTTGAGAGATCACCAATGGCCGCTCGATGCGTCAAGATCGCCGTGTGCGCCCCCGTGTGGGGGATATACACGTACCGCGTGCCCCCGTCGTCGGACGCCCGGGCCGAGGTGGGGCGCCGCGTCCTGGTCCCTTTCGGGAACCGTACGGTGACCGGGTTCATCCTGTCCGAGGACGGGAACGAATCGGGCATGGAGCTCAAAGAGATCCAGCGGATCTTCGACGATCCCCCCCTGTTCGGTTCCGCAATGGTGCCCCTGTTCGAGTGGATGGCGGACTACTATGTTCATCCGCCCGGACAGGTCATCGAGAGCGTGCTGCCGGCCGGCCTCAACGTAAACCCATTTCGATGCGCCGTGTTGACCAAAGAGGGCGAGCGCGCTTTGAAGCGTCTGCCGCTTGAAGACCCCGCACGAGAGACCTTGGGGTGGATCGGCGGAAATCCGGGCGCGAAACTGCCCTGGTCTGCCAAGCAGGTCGATCCCCTGGTGCGAAAAGGCTGGGTGAGCCTGGGGACGGGGCGGAGGTCCGGGCGCGCGCGCCGGCTCTTGCAGCGTTTTGTTTGCGTGAAGGATCATGCCGGTCTGGAGGCCGCAGCTGCCGTGTGCGCCCGCAGCGCGCGCGCCGCGAACGAGCAGGAGTTCCTGCGGATCTTCCTGGACCGGGGCGATGCCGCGCTCAGCCGGATCTGTGCGCTTTTTCCCAACGGAGACTACCTCGTTCGAAAGTGGGTTCGGAAAGGGGTGCTCGAGACCTTTACCGCCCCGGTTTTTCGAAGTCCCGGCGGCGGGACCGCACTGGTGCCGGCGGGGCCCTTTGCGCTGAACGAGGACCAGAAAGCGGTGCTGGCATGGTTGGAAGCGAGCATCGAATCGGGTGTGTTCGCCCCCGCGCTCCTCTACGGTGTGACCGGCAGCGGGAAGACCGAGGTCTACGTCCGTGCGGCGGAAAAGGCGATTAGTCTCGGCCGGCAGGTGATCGTCATGGTTCCGGAGATAGCGCTGGCGGCCTATCTGGAGGGTGTTTTCAGACTGCGGCTTGGCGATCGCGTCGCGGTTTACCACAGCGGGCTCAGCAGGGGGGAGCGTTTCGACGCGTGGCTGCAGATGTCGGCGGGGGAGGTGGATCTGGTGATCGGCGCCCGCTCGGCCCTTTTTGCGCCTGTGCCGCGCCTCGGTCTGATCATCGTCGATGAGGAGCATGATGCCGCCTACAAACAGGACGATCGGGTCCGTTACCAGGCCCGGGACACCGCCGTCATGCGCGCAAAGATGGAGCAGGCGACCGTGCTCATGGGGTCTGGGACGCCCTCGGTGCAGTCTTTCCGCAATGCCTGCGGGGGCCGCTACCGGATGCTCTCGATGCCGGAACGCGTGGAAAAAAGGGCCTTGCCCAGAGTCGAGATGGTGGATATGACGCGGAGTTCGGCCTCCGATCCCGCCGGCGCCATGCTCAGCCGAGAGCTCCGGGAGGCGCTGAAGGCGACCCTGGAGGAGGAGTCCCAGGCGATCCTCTTTCTCAATCGGCGGGGGTTTCACCGGCTGCATGTCTGCAGCGCCTGCGGGCGCTCCCTTCATTGCCCGCACTGCGACGTGGCCTTGACCCACCATCTGGGCGGGCGTGAACTTCGTTGCCATTATTGCGGCTTTAAGGGGCCCGTTCCGCAAGCGTGTCCGGAATGCGGCCGCGAGGCGATCAAAACTTACGGGTTCGGCACCCAGAAACTCGAACTCGAGCTGCGGAGTCTCTTCCCTTCGGCCCGGGTGGCGCGCATGGACACCGACAACACCCGGGCGAAGGGGGTGTCCTTCGAGATTCTCAAGCAGTTCAAAGAACAGGCCATTGACATCCTGGTCGGCACCCAGATGGTGACAAAAGGCTACGATTTCCCTCGGGTGACGCTGGTCGGCGTGATCGCGGCGGACCTCCTCCTGAACTTTCCGGATTTCCGGGCGGCCGAGCGCACGTTCCAGGTCCTGAGCCAGGTGGCCGGGCGGGCGGGTCGCGGGGACCGGCCGGGGAAGGTCATCATCCAGGCCTTCAATGTCGGCCACTATGCCTTGCAGGCGGCGATGGCCCATGATTTCAAAGGCTTCTTCGAGCGTGAGGCCGCGCTGAGGTCCGGGCTTGGCTACCCGCCTTTCGCCCACCTGGTCTGCATCCGGGTGCAAGGCAAGGACCGGGCGAAAACGTTGGCCTGCGCGGAGGAGTTGGGAGCGGGTTTCCGGCGTATGCTGAGCGGGATCGCGGGGCGGAAAGAGGCCGTTCAGGTGATGGGACCGGTGGAGGCCCCCATAGCGCGCATCAAGGACCGCTACCGCTGGCAGATTCTTCTGAAGGGCCGTAAGATCGCAGCCTTGAAGCATCTGCTCGAAAGCATGGGCGAAGCGGTGAGGACGCCGCCGGCCGGGGTGCAGGTGGCCGTGGATGTCGACCCCTATCAAATGCTCTAACTTGCGCGCCAGAAATGGGTTTTTTTGCCGATCTCTGCGTCAATCTGCACGTTTGCTTGTCTGCGACCTATAGGTCGCCTCCGCACCAGAAATGGTCTTTTTTGTCGATCTCTGCGTCAATCTGCACGTTTGCTTGTGCGGCGACCTATAGGTCGCCTCCGCGCAAACGCTTGATTTCCTTGATCTCGGCAAAAAATCCTCATTTCTGGTACGGAGATTTTCCGGGAGGAAGGGGCGTTTGCGTTGGCTGACTGGTACGGAGATTTTCCGGGAGGAAGAGACCTTTGCATGGGCTGTCTGGTCCGGGGATTTTTTGGAAGGCATGAGAGGGGTTGATTTCCGGGTCTGAAACCTTTTGGGCGGATCAAGCTTTATATGATGGGGAAATTCTCTCCAAGGGAGGCAAAGGCCGGGGACGCTTTCGGCGCGGTTGAGGCAGGGCCGCGAGCCCTTCGAGATGTTCTTGAAAGGTTGCTTTATGGAAGCGGGATGCCTAAAATAACGCGATTGAGCGATGCTTCATGTGTCTGGCGGGTGTCCCCGAAGGCCGCCTGGCATGGCAAATGACCGAAACAGACTGGGGGCCAGGATCAGGCCCGTTAAAAAGGGGGATTCATGTTGAAAAAGGTCGAAACGTTCAGGGTGCTGCTGGGTATACTGGTGCTTTGCCTGCTCGGTGTTCCGTTTCAATCCGAAGCCGGGGCGGATATCGCGGCGCCCTCTTTTTCTCTGCCGGATCTAAATGGAAAAGAGGTGACTCTGGAGCAGTACCGCGGCAAGATCGTGCTCCTGGATTTTTGGGCGACCTGGTGCCCTCCGTGCCGTATTTCGATCCCTGAACTCGTGAAGTTGCAGCGGGACCACCAGGAGGACGGTCTGGTGATCCTGGGCGTTTCCGTGGACGACAAGCGCCAGTTCAAGGACGCCTATCTCAAGGCTTTCAGCGAAAAACACAAGATCAACTACCCGATCGTCCGCTACAACGACCGGGTGATCGAGGCCTATTTCACGGAAGACAACCCGGCGATCCCGACGATGTTCGTCATCGACCGGAACGGCAGGATCCGGGACAAGGTGGTCGGCTACAACCCCGAGGCCCTGCGGAGGGCGCTCAAACCGCTGCTGGAACCATGATCGATTTCCATACACATCTGTTTCCTCCGGAGTTCGCGCGGGACCGGACCCCGCTTTTCGAAGGCGAGGATGGATTTCGAACCCTTTACGCATCACCGAACGCCAGGCTGGTCGGGGCCGAAGAGATCATCCAGGCCATGGATGAAGGAGGGATCCGGAAATCGGTGGTCTTCGGATTTCCCTGGGAAAGGGAAGCGTTTTACAAGGCCCACAATGATTACATCATGGAGGCCGTAGAGCGTTATCCAGACCGTTTGATCGGCTTCGCTTGCTTTTCTCCGACGGCCCCGGGGGCGGCCCGCGAGGCGGAGAGGTGTCTTGCCGCCGGGCTGAGGGGGATCGGCGAACTGGCCGTCTACGGAGGAGGTCTGACCAGGGCGGTGACCCACGGTTTGTCGGAGGTTATGGAGATCTGCCGTGTACACGACGCCCCGCTGCTTATGCACGTCAACGAGCCTGTCGGCCACTCCTATCCCGGAAAGGCGCCGATGACCCTGGCGGAGGTTTATGCCTTCCTCGCGGCCTATCCGGAAAACCGAATCGTTCTGGCGCACTGGGGCGGGGGGATCTTTTTCTACGCCCTCATGAAAAAGGAGGTCCGGGAGCGGTTGGCCAACGTCTGGTTCGACACGGCGGCCTCGCCTTATCTGTATGAGCCGGCCATCTACCGGATCGCCGGGGAGATCATCGGCTACGATCGGATCCTGCTCGGCAGCGATTACCCCCTGCTGAAACCACCCCGATATCTGGCGGAGATGAAGGCGGCCGGGCTTTCGGATGAGGCCCTGCAGCGGATTACCGGAGGGAATGCCGCGGATGTGCTCGCTTCTGCGGTATGAGGCTACTCCCCATCCGGAAATGATTTCCCGGTACAACCCAGTTTCCAGTCCGGAAATGAGGATTTTTCGCCAATATCAAGGAAATCAAGCGTTTGTGCTGAGGCGACCTGTAGGTCGCCGCACAAGCAAACGTCCAGATTAACGCCGAGATTGGCAAAAATGACCATTTCCGGATGGAAACGAGTCTATGTTTGAGGAAGGAGACGGGAATCGTGAATGAAGACGCACATTCCGAATCTATGGGGACATCAGCGGCTGATGTGATGCTGGAGGTGCAAAACGGCGTCGGTATTCTGGAGTTGAACCGCCCGAAGGCCTATAACGCCTTCGACCTGCCCATGGTTCAACGCCTCGCAGACGAACTGGTCGCACTGGCCGGCAGGGAAGACGTCCGCGGGCTCATCGTCACCGGTCATGGAAAGGCCTTCTGCGCCGGAGGGGACCTGCGTTGGATCGCCGGGTACAATGGACGGTACGGCGCCGCCTTCCACGAACTGGCGGCCCGCTTTCACCAGGCGATCCTCGAGATGCGGCGGATGCCCAAACCCGTGATCGCCGCACTGAACGGACTGGCTGCAGGCGGCGGGTTCTCGCTCGCGCTGGCCTGCGATTTCCGTATCATGGACCGATCCGCGGTGCTGCGGCAGGCCTACACGAGCAACGGCCTGAGTCTGGACGGCGGCGGGACCTTCACCCTGCCACGCATCGTGGGCCTGGCGAGGGCCATGGAGGTCGTCACGTTCGATGCGCCGATCGATGCCGCCAAGGCCCTGGAATGGGGGCTGGTCACCGAGGTCGTGGAGCAGGGGCGAAGCGTCGCCCGTGCGCTGGAGGTCATGGAGGATATCCTGTCCCGTTCTTCGAGTTCGTTTGCAGCGTCGAAGCAGCTTCTGCTCGAGTCTTTCGGCAACCCTTTCGAGCTTCAGCTGGAGCGTGAACGCGAAATGCTTGCCCGATGCGGAGACCATCCGAACGGTCATGAAGGCGTAGGGGCCTTTCTGGAAAAGCGCAAACCCCGTTTTCAGCCGGTCTAGCCCGCAAGGGGCCCTGCTTTTCCCCTCCGGTCGGCTTGGCTGGTCAGGCCTTGTCGTAGTGGCTGAACTGCATGGTGAAGTTGGCCCGCCCCTGCGACACCGACCGTAAGGCCGTTGAATAGCCGAACATCCTCGAAAGAGGTGCGCGTGCGGTCAACACCTGGACGGCCCCCTCGCTCAGAATCTGTTCGATCCTTCCCTGACGGGTGTTCAGATCGCTGATGACCTCTCCCACAAATTCATCCGGCACAAGGATTTCCACCTTCATGATCGGCTCGAGCTTGAGCGGGCCCGCCTGGCTGCAGGCGTTACGGAAGGCCATGGACGCGGCGACCTTGAAGGCCATGGCATCCGAGACGTTTTCCTTGATTTCGATTTCGAGGACTGCCGTCTGCACATCGATGACCGGATAACCCATCAGAACCCCGCTTTCCTCTGCCTCGGCGACGCCCTGCCGGATCGCCTCCAGGAAGACGTCGGTCAAGCCCGGGTGATCGCACCGGTCCACGAAGCGGTTCCCGGTCCCGCGGGGCAGCGGCGAGATCTCGAGGGTGACGCCCGCGTAATACGCCTGGCCGGCCAGTTCGCGGTGGAAGACCTCCCGGTGGGTGAGGGTCTCGGTGATGGTCTCCCGGTACACCACCTGCGGCTTGCCCTGGTTCGTCTCGGCCAGGAACTCCCGTTTGAGCCTTCCGAGGATGATCTCGAGGTGCAGCTCGCCCATGCCCGAGACGATCGTCTGGCCTGTTTCTTCATCGACATGGTAGCGGAACGTGGGGTCTTCGTCGGCCAGTTTGGCGAGGCCGTCCATCACCCGGTCCTGATCCTGGACCCTCTTGGGCTCGATGGCGATGCTGATGACCGGGGTGTTGAAGCGGATGGATTCGAGCAGCACAGGGTGGTTTTCGCCGCAGAGGGTGTCGCCGGTGGTCGACAGCTTGAGTCCCATTGCAGCGACGATGTCCCCGGCCGACGCGCTGTCGATCCGCTCGCGCTTGTTGGCATGCATCCGGAGCAGGCGGGCGACCTTTTCACGGGTGTTCCGGGTCGAGTTGAAAACCGTGTCGCCTGCCGAGAGCGTCCCCGAATAGATCCGAAGGTAGCTCATCTTGCGGCCCTGGTCCATCATGACCTTGAAGAGCAGAGCGCACACAGGCGCCTTCGCTTTGGGCGGGCACTGAATAGTCTCCCCGGTGGCCGGGACGATGCCTTCGACCGGCGGGATGTCGAGCGGGGAGGGCAGAAAATCGACGATGCCGTCGAGCAGAAGCTGAATGCCTTTGTTTCGCAGGGCCGCGCCGCAGAAAACGGGGACGAGCTGCAACTGGATCGTAGCCTTGCGGATGGCCTGCTTGAGGTCGGCCTCGGGGATCTCCTCCTCGGCCAGGTACTTTTCCATGACGGCGTCGTCTTTGTCCGCCAGCGTCTCCAGCAGTTCTTCATGCCGAGCCCGCGCCTCCTCCTCGAGCTCCGGCGGGATGGGGCCTTCAATGTATTGCGCTCCGAGGCCTTCGTTCTCCCAAATGACAGATTTCATCCGCACCAGGTCGATGATGCCCCGAAAGCGGTCTTCTGCACCCCAGGGCATTTGCAGCACGAGCGGGGCGGCGCCCAACCGCTCTCGAACCATGCGGACGACGCGGTTGAAGTCGGCTCCGACCCGGTCCATCTTGTTCACGAAGGCGATCTTCGGGACCTTGTAGCGGTCGGCCTGATGCCAGACGGTCTCGGACTGCGGCTCCACGCCGCCGACGGCGCAGAATACGCCGATGGCGCCGTCGAGCACCCGGAGGGCCCGCTCGACTTCGACCGTAAAATCCACGTGGCCGGGGGTGTCGATGACATTGATGGTGTGGCTGTGCCAGAGACAGGAGGTGACCGCGGAGGTGATGGTGATGCCGCGCTCCCTCTCCTCGAGCATCCAGTCCATGGTGGCTTCGCCGTCGTGGACCTCCCCCATCTTGTGGAGGCGGCCTGTGTAGAAAAGCACCCGTTCGGTCACGGTCGTTTTGCCGGCGTCGATGTGGGCGATGATCCCGATGTTGCGTGTGGTGTTCAGATGCTGGGCGATCGGCATGAATTCGGATCCTGTGTGCAAAAACGTTTACGAGGGTTCGCGTAAAAAAGGGCCGTCATGGCCGGGCGCTGTGTTTACAAGCCTGTGAGCTGTAAGGGGCATGCCGGAAAAGGCGTCCCCTGGCGACGTTGACATAACCATTTAAAATACGGTATCTTCACCCGACTGTCAAGATGCTGGCGAGCGGCTCCGGATTGGCCGGCCAGCGGGCCCAACGCGTTTTAAGGAGAATTTTTCCAGGCTTTCTGAGATGCAGCGTTTTTGGGGACGCCGGCCGCGGCGGCTGGAGTCGCTTGACCAGAAAGCAATGCTCCGAGGAGGTTCGGGGAATTTGGATATGGAAGCGATCCTGATGCGGATGTACGAGAAGATGTCCGAATCCTTCGGGCCTCAGCACTGGTGGCCCGCTGAGGGGCCCCTGGAGATGATGGTCGGGGCCGTGTTGACGCAGAACACGAGTTGGCGGAATGTCGAAAAGGCCATCGAGGGGTTGAAGTCGAGGAGGCTGATCGACGCGGGGGCGCTCTGCCGGGTCCCTTTCGAGGAACTGGCGCAGGTGATCCGGCCCGCAGGTTACTACAATATCAAGGCGCGGCGGCTGAAGAACCTTGCGGAGTTCATCGTGCAGCGCGCCGCGGGCGACCTGGATGTGCTTTTCGGCGAGGAGACCCCGGCGCTTCGGGAGGCGCTGCTGGGCATCAAGGGGGTCGGACCTGAAACCGCAGACAGCATCCTGCTTTACGCGGCCGGACGGCCTGTTTTCGTGGTGGATGCCTACACGCACCGGATCCTTGGGAGGCACGGGCTGATTTCCGAGGAGGCGACCTATGACGAGACGCAGTCCTGCTTCATGGACCATCTGCCGCAGGATGCCGCACTTTACAATGAGTTTCATGCCCTCATCGTGCGGACGGCCAAGACCAGCTGCGGCAAACGGCCGAACTGCGCCGCGTGTCCGCTGGATGGCTGGCCCGCCGATGATTGATGAAACCCGCATGAAGGAAAATTTGGACAGGGGAGGAACGACACCATGATCAGCCGGTATACCCGCCCTGAGATGGGGCGCATCTGGGAGGACGAGAATCGTTACGCGAAGTGGCTGGATGTCGAGCTGGCCGCCTGTGAGGCCATGAGCGACGAGGGGATCGTCCCGCGTGAGGCCCTCGAAACCATCCGCCGCAAGGCGGGGTTCTCCGTGCAGCGCATCCTCGAGATCGAAGAGGAGACCCGGCACGACGTGATCGCCTTCTTGACGAACGTGGCCGAGCACGTCGGGCCTGATTCACGCTTCATCCATCTGGGCCTGACTTCGTCGGATGTCCTCGACACCAGCCTGGCCCTGCTCCTGCGCGAGGCCATGGATCGCATCCTTGCCGGGGTCGACGAACTGGCTGTGGTCATCGAGCGGCGGGCCCGCGAGCATAAGCAGACCGTCATGATCGGGCGCTCCCACGGGGTTCACGCCGAGCCGATCACCTTCGGGCTGAAGCTCTGTGTGTGGTACACGGAGATGCGGCGGAACCGGCTGCGCCTGGAACAGGCCCGCAAGGTGATTTCCTGCGGGAAGTTCTCCGGGGCGGTGGGAACCTTCGCCAACGTTTCGCCGTCCGTCGAGGCCAGGGCCTGTCGACTGCTCGGCCTCGAGCCGGCCGAGGTCTCCACCCAGATCGTCCAGCGGGACCGGCATGCCCAGTACTTTACGGCGCTCGCGGTTTTGGCCGGGACGCTCGAGAAGATCGCGGTGGAGATCCGCCACCTTCAGCGGACCGAGGTGCTGGAGGCCGAGGAGCCGTTCGCGAAGGGGCAGAAGGGCTCCTCGGCGATGCCCCATAAGAAGAATCCGATCGGTTGTGAAAACATCTCCGGTTTGGCGCGCCTGGTGCGGACCAACGCCCTGGCGGCCCTGGAGAGCATGGCGCTTTGGCATGAAAGGGACATCAGCCATTCCTCCGTCGAACGGGTCATCGGCCCGGACAGCACGATCCTGATCGACTACATGCTCCATCGCCTGAAGGGTATCCTCGACAGGCTGGTGGTTCATCCGGATCGGATGCTCGAGAATCTGCACAAGACGAGAGGGCTCATCTTTTCGCAGCAGGTCCTTGTCGAGTTGGCCGAAAGGGGTCTTGAAAGGCAGGCCGCCTATGTCCTCGTGCAGCGCAACGCGATGAAGGTCTGGGAAACGGGTCAGGATTTCAAATCGCTGCTGCTCGAGGACCCGGACATCTTGAAGGTCCTTTCACGGGAGGAGATCGAGGGGCTTTTCGATCTGAACTACCACCTGAAGCATGTGGACACGATTTTCGAGCGCGTGTTCGGAAGGCCCTGAGCGCAAGGCAGGCTCCAGCCGGCTCACTGATTGTCGGCCACTTTGAGTTCCAGGATGTCCTCCCAGGGGTCGGCCTTGCCGACGGTCACCAGAATCTCCTGGCCCGCTTGGAAGATCTTTCCATCCGCCTTCCTGATCTCGGCGATCAGCTGGGTGTCCCGCAGGACGACGCGGTATTTGCTCTTCAGTTCGTCAAGGACGACGGCGCGGTAGGTTTTCCCGCGGCGGAGCGAGAAGAAGGTCAGGATCCAGTAGCGGAGGCGGTTGCGCTTGATTTTCCCGATCTCCCGGACCAGCGGATCGGTGAAGAGGCGGATTTCTTCCAGCTTTTTGGCGTCGTAGGGAAAGGCCCGCTCCAGAAGAAATGCCGAGATCTGACGCTGCACCACCAGATCGAGATACCTTCGGATGGGGGAACTGGCCTGGATGTAGGCGTCCACCCCCAATCCGCAGTGCGGCTTGGGCGCGGTCTGGATCTGCAGCGGGGCGAGTTTGCGGCGCTGCTGAAAGACGTAGAAAAGATAATCTTTCTCTTCCAGGGGAACCTTCTCGCTCGGCTCCGGCTGGGTCCTGAAAAGCGTCGGGATCTGGTGCTCCACACAGAAGCGGGCCGTGAGCCAGTTGTAGAGGATCATGATTTCGGCCACGATCATGCGTGATGGCGTGTCCTGATCGATGAGCGAGAGCTGGACCTCTCCTGCCTCGCCGAAGACGATGTCGACCTCGGGCAGGGAGATGTTGAGCGCCCCCTGGGAGTGGCGGACCTCCCGGAAACGCCGGCTCAGACGGAGCAGGTCCTGCAGGCGGGGGTCCCCTTCCAGCTGCGCGTTGACGCTTTCATAGGTCAACTGGTCCCTCACCCGGATGATGCTCGGCTTGAGAGTGAAACCGGCCAGGCTCCCCTCGGCGTCGAACCGCGCGAGCAGTGAGAGGGCAGGGCGGTCGCATCCCGCTTTGAGGCTCAGGGTGTCCTGTGAGAGGCCGGGAGGCAGCATCGGAACCTGCCGGCGGGGAAGGTAAAGGGACGACGCCCTCTCGGCAGCCGTCCGATCGAGCAGCGTATCCGGGGGGATCATGGCCGCGACGTCGGCGATGTGGATGCCCAGCTCGTAGAAGCCGTCCACCTTTTCGAGGCTCAGGGCATCGTCGTAATCCTCAGTGGACGCGCCGTCTATGGTCAGGGTGTGGAGGCCGGTCAGATCTTCGCGGTCTTGGGTGTCGAAATCCCCCTGTGCCAGCTCCGAGGCGGCGGCCAGTTCTTCCGCGCTGAAACCGGTCCTGATGCTCGAGCGCAGGAGATCCAGATTTTCGTGCTCCTCCCAGATGCCGATTTGCCGCAATATGCTGCGGGCCTGGCGGATGTCTCTGATGTCGGCCCTGGCGAGCAGTTCTTTCGCATACTTGAGGTCCTGCGCCTCCTCACCCCAAAGCGCCACCTGCTCGAGAAGATTCACCAGGAAACCGCTGCAATCGGGCGGGGCGGCCGGTTCCCCTGAAAGGACTTTCTTCAGCCAGACACTGCCCTCGGAAAGGCGCTCTTCCTTCAGCGCCTCCTCCTCCATCTGCCGGATGATCAGTTCGACCCGCTCCTCGCTTTGCGGCAGAAAACGGCCGTCCTTGTATTTGAAATAGATGTGGTCGTCGAAGAGGGCGCGCATAAGGGCCGAGACGTGGTCGTCCCGCACGTCCTCCCCGAAGATCAACTCCGCCAGATACCCGTGGCTGAAGCTTTCCTCCTCGTCTTTGACCAGTTCCCAAAGGTATTTGACGTCTATCTCCTGCTTGAGCCTGTCGCGGGTTTCTTCCGTTCGCTTCAGGATATCCAGCAGTTCCTCGCGGGGCCGGGACGGATCGATGCTGCGGTTCGAGACCAGAAGGGTCCGTTTGTGGGAAAGGTTGACTTCGCGGTTGTAGGCGGTCAGGAGATGGAGGCGGCTGCCGCGGTCCTGTAAACACAGCGTGCAGACGAATTTCCCCTGGTCGATATATTCGATGATCTGACCTTCGTGCATAAGTGGTTAAGTCCGTGTAGGGCTGAAAAGGTTTTAGGATTCGGTCCCATCCGGAAAGGGTCTTCTTTGCCGATCCGGGAGTCAAGGTGCTCTCTGCCTGGTGGGTGCCTTAAGGGGCGCCTCCAGCCGAACGCTCGATTTCCCGAATGCGGAAAAAGGCTCGCTCTTAAATGGGGAAAATGATGCTGCTGGCTGCCCCTTTCCGGGCAGATGGGAGTCAGAGGCTTGGATTTACAAAATAATCTTCAACTCCTGCATTTCAAGGCCTCAGTCCTGGCTCAGGGTGTCATCGTTTCCAAGATAGGTGGTTTCACTCAAACCTTTAATTTGTTCGCTTTGGGACGCACTTTCAAAGGTTAAATTCTGATTCCTGGCATGTCCGTCTTTTTTTGCCGGCCGGAAACGGATACGGGCAAAGGTCGTGCGCCGGGTCCGGAACGAGGACGTTCAGCCTTGGGTTTCCGACCTTTCCAGGTCCGTCGTTGCATTGGTCTCTTTTCTTTGTTATCTTGAATCTTGACCGTGCAGATCCACTGCGAACCCTTCCTGCGCCTTGAAGGCACCCATGACTGACAGCCCTTACAAAAAACGCCTGGATATTTTTCGCAGCCGCCTTCGTGAAAAGACCCCTTGCGATGCGGCCTGGATCTCCGAGCCCCACAACCGCCGTTACCTCTCGGGTTTCAGGGCCGATGACCCGCAGATCAACGAATCCTCCGGTTCGCTCCTGATCGACGCGACCCGCTGCCTGCTCCTGACCGACTCCCGATATGTCCTGCAGGCGCAGGACGAAGCGCCCGATTTCGAGATCATCGAGGTCAAGAACGGTGTTCACAACCTTCTCCCGTCCCTGCTGCTGGAGATGGGAGCCGGACTTCTCGGATTCGAAGAGGACCAGGTGACGTGGGGCCTCCACCATAAGGTCAGTCAAGCCCTTGACGGCAAGGTATCCGGGGGGCTGTCCCCTTTGGGAGGCCTGGTCGAGGCCATGCGCGAGGTCAAGGATTCAGATGAAATCGCGGCCATGGAAGCTTCCGGCAAACTGATAGCGTCCATCGTAACCGAATTGATCGAAAATCTCAAGCCGGGGCTGACCGAGCGGAAGGTGGCATGGACGATGGAGGGAATGGCGGCGGAGGCCGGCGCCGACGGGGTCGCTTTCCCGCCGATCGTCGCCTCGGGGTCGAACGGCGCGTTGCCCCATGCCGTCCCTGCCGACCGGCGGCTGCAGCCGGGCGAACCGATCGTGCTGGACATGGGCGTGCGCCTGAACGGGTATTGCTCGGATATGACGCGGACGGTTTTTCTCGGCGAGGCCGAGCCGGAATTCCGCAAGGTCTACTCCATCGTCCGCGAGGCGCAGCTGGCGGGTTTGAAGGAGGTCCGGCCGGGTGTGCGGAGCGATCTTCCCGATGCGGCGGCGCGGCGGATCATCGCCGATGCGGGCTATGGGCCTTTCTTTGGCCATGCCCTGGGCCATGGAGTGGGTTTGGCCACCCACGAGGGCCCCCGGCTCAGCCCCTTGCGTCCGGTCACCCTTGAAGAGGGCATGGTCGTGACGGTCGAACCGGGGATCTATCTACCGGGAAAGGGGGGTGTCCGCCTGGAGGAAATGGTGCTGATAGAGGCCGGGGGCGCCAGGATTCTGACCCCGGAGTCGCATTACTACGATTTTCGGGGGTAGCTGGGGCAGAGCCCTGAACGGCAGAGGGCGAAAGGGACCCGGTCAGGCGCCATTCAGGATCTTTTCGGCCTGGAACCGAGTGCAATCCAAGAGGGATGACCAGGCGGTTTTTGGGGCAGTTTTGATCAGGACCCCTGCGAAAGGTGACGGGTATGGACGCGGAGCAGTGGATTGACCGGTTTCTGATGCAAATGGAGCTCGAGCGGGGTCTATCCAACCACACCATTCAGGCTTATGCCCGCGATCTCGGCCGTTTCAACCTGTATCTGAGGGGCCGGGGCCTCGACCTTGGCGGCTTGACCCAGGATGATCTGAACGCGTACCTTGTCGATCTTGGCCGCGGCCTCTCTTTTCGCAGTGTCGCCCGCCATGTTTCAGCCATCCGGGTCTTTCTGAAGTATCTGGTGCGGCATGGCGTGATATCCGGCAATCCGGCAAGGCTCTTGGATCTGCCCAAAATGCGGCGCAAACTCCCGGAGATCTTGAGCCTTGACGAAGTGGACAAGCTCCTTGCCGCGCCGGACGGGCGCTCGCCGAAGGGGCTGCGCGACCGTGCGATGCTCGAGGTCCTCTATGCCGCCGGCCTGCGGGTCTCAGAGTTGATCCAGCTGCGCACTTTTCTGGTGGACCTCGAGGGTGGTTTTCTGCGGACCATGGGCAAGGGCTCCAAGGAAAGGCTCGTCCCCTTGGGCGTGCGCGCCGTCGAGGCTGTTCGAGGCTACCTGCAAGGCGGCCGCCCCAGCCTCCGGAAGGGCCCGAACAGCCCGTATCTCTTCCTCAATATGCGGGGGGGGCGGATGTCGCGGCAGGGCTTCTGGAAGCTCATCAAACAGTATGGGCGACAGGCTGGAATCAAGAAGGAGATCACTCCCCATGTGCTGCGTCATTCCTTCGCCAGCCACCTGCTCGAAGGGGGAGCGGATTTGAGATCGGTGCAGATCATGCTGGGGCATGCGGATATCTCGACCACCCAGATCTATACCCATGTCACTCGGGAACGGCTGAAGGCCGTGCACGAAAAGCATCATCCGCGGCCTTAGCAGACCGTTGAAAAACGTCCGACAGCTGCGCTGCGCTCATCCCGTGACTGCTGCGCCCTTATCCTGGCGCATCATTCCACGGAATTTCCAAAGCTTTGCACCCGGCTGTTTTCAACGGCCTGCGCACAATGGATGTTTCAATACGCTGTCAAGGCGCCGCCGGCCGAGCGGCCCGTCCAGGGGCCTGGATGTTCGAGGGCCACAGCGGGCCGACAAGGACAGGAATGGGAGAACTCATACAATTGCCCCTCAAGGCTCCGCTCCGCCGCAATGCGCTGGTCGCCAAGCCGTGGGAGTTTCGGAAAGCGCACTGGGAATCGTCTCATTTCGTCCAGATGCTGCGGGAGGTCGCCGACCGATGGGAGGATGAACTGGGGTTTCCTGATCTCGCGGAGGGCCGCAGTGTTGGCGATTTGCCGCCCCATTTCACCCTGAAGGGAGGTGTGGGATATACGATCCGGGGGATGTGCGGCCTCCGGGGAGAGGAGGGGAGGATGCGGGAGGCCTATTATCTTGTCGGCCTTCTGGATTGCCTGATCAACCAGGTGAACCCCATCCTGCGAACCGACATCCTGAGGGATCTGTACCGCAAGGTCTTCGAGTTGAAGGATCTGCTGCAGTTCCATTGGTATGGGCCGCTCGATCAAGTGCTGTTGCCCATCGACCGTGTTTTGCACGATGCATCTGTTTATCGGGCGGCCCTGAATCGCGCCGCCACCATGAAGGAACTTTACCAGCGGATTCGTGAGGGCACCGATACCATGTTTGACATCCTCGGCCGGCGGTATGTTTTTTACTGCCCGAGAGTGGGGCCGATGCATCATGAGTGATGAAAATGATAAAGTTTTTTCATCCGCAACCGAGATGCCGGAGCGCCTTCCCGGTGATGAAGCCGCCGACATGGAGGGCGCCGGGGTCAGTGATCTGGTTCTGAAAACCTTGTTTGAAGGGATTCAGGAAGAGATCATGGTGGTGGACGCGGATCTTGTGATCCGTGACGCGAATCCGAGCTTCCTGAGACGTTTGCGTTTGCCGAAAGAGCAGGTGATCGGCCGCAAGTGCTACGAGGTCGCTTCGGGGTTTTGCAGCGAACAGGCGTGCCGGACGGATGTCTGTCATTTGGAGCGTGCCCGCAAGTCGGACCAGCGGGTCGAGATCGTCAACCGGGTGTTCGACAGGCGGCGTGAGAGGATGCGTGAGATCGTCCGCCTCGTTTATCCCGTGCGCGGCCAGGGCGATGCCTCCCGGTATTTTGTGCAGATTACTCGGGATGAAACCGCACGCCGCCAGTTGGTCCGAAGGGTCAAGGCATCCCAGAGAAAATTCCGCATCATCCTCGAGACGGCGACCGATGCGATCCTCAGCCTTGATGCCGATCAGCGGATCATCCACTTCAACGACGCCGCCTGCCGGCTTTTCGGGTACAGCCGCCGGGAGGTGCTCGGAAAAGAAATCGGCCTGTTCATTCCCCCGCAGCAGGCGGAAGATTACCACGAACTGAAACGGTTTCTTTCGGCGAAGAGGCCGAAGCACCTGCGGAGGCCTTTGTCCCTCTCGGCCCTTCGAAAAGGAGGCGAATCCTTTCCCGTCGAGATGGGGATTTCCTATCAGTTGATAGAGAGCGAACCGACCTATACGGCAATCCTCCGCGATATCTCCGAAAAGAGGCAGATGGAGAAAAAGCTTCTTCAGAATGAACGGTTGGCTGCGGTCGGGCAGACGGTTGCGCAGGTGGCCCACGAGATCAAGAATCCTTTGATGATCATCGGCGGGTTTTCCCGCCAGATCCGCGAGACGCTCTCCGACGAAAAGGCGGTCCGCAAGCTGGATCTGATCTTTGAAGAGATCGGCCGGTTGGAGCGGCTCGTCGCAGACCTGGGGGATTTTACCAAGCAGTACCGGTTGGTAAAAAAACCGACGGACATCAACAGCTTGCTGAAGGAGGTCACAGGAGTGATGTCCGCCCTGCATCCGCCGGGAAAATTTCGATTCGTTCTCGAGGGGGGCGCGGAGCCGCTCACGATCCTTTGCGACCCTGACAAGGTGAAGCAGGTCTTGTTGAATATCGTAGGAAACGGTCTGGAGGCCATGGGAGAAGGGGGAACCCTCAAGCTCTCGGCCCGGCGTGAGAGACGAGGAGCACGGATAGAGATCAGCGACACGGGGCGTGGGATTCCGGAAGGTGACCTCGAGAGGATCTTCGAACCTTTCTACACCACCAGGCACAAGGGCCTGGGGCTGGGGCTGTCCATCTGCTTCAAACTGGTGGAGGCCCATGGTGGAGACATTTCGGTGTTCAGCCATTCCGGTCAGGGTACCACCTTCTCTATTTTTCTGCCGGGGGCGTGAAGGCGCCCCATCGCACGACCAAATCCGCCGGCAAGGGCCTTTTGGATTTTTTGTTTGACTGGAAGGATTAGTGATGTTATAAATTAAGGATTGCCGCGGGGTGGAGCAGTCAGGTAGCTCGTCGGGCTCATAACCCGAAGGTCGCTGGTTCGAATCCGGCCCCCGCTACCAGGAAAATCAAGGGGTTACGGTCACAAGCCGTAGCCCCTTTTTTTGTTTTTCGGGCTCCATGCAAGCGTACTGTACGCGCGCCGACCCAGGTCCGGGGCAGCACACCGACGAGATCCTGCTGGGGGAAGTCTGCAGCAGGGAGGAGGTCGATACGTTCCGGCGGGAGGAGGTCATTCTCTGAAAATCACGGTCTCGGAAAGACTGATGGGATTTTGATTAGTTCAAGGGGGGAGAAGGATTCATCGTTTAGACCATGCGCTGACAAAAAGGATCACCCCGAAGATCTCCAGACGCCCCATCAGCATGGCGAAGCTGAGGACCCATTTGCCCGCCTGGGGCATGCCGGCAAAATTTCCTAAAGAGCTGACCGTCCCAAAACCTGGCCCTACATTACCCATAGCTGCGGCTGATCCGGAGAAGGCAGAGAGCACGTCTACACCCATGGCCGAAAGGAGCAGGGTGGACAGGAAAACGATCGCCAGGTAAAGGCCGATATAGAGGAGGACGGATTCCAGGACGTCATCTTCTATGGTGGTTCCGCCTATTTTTGTCGTGATGACTGCATGGGGATGACGTGTCAGTTTTACGCGCTTGAGGATCCCTTTCCAGAAGATGAGGATGCGGTCGGTCTTGATTCCTCCGGAAGTCGAGCCGGCACAGGCGCACTGCAGGGTGAAAAAGACCATGATCAATTGGGCGAAGCCCGGCCAGTTGGCGGAGTCCGCAGTGGCAAAGCCGGTGGAGGTCCCAAGAGAAATCAATTGAAAGGCCCCATGGCGTAGTGATTCCCCCCAGCCCGGGAAAACGGTGCCGTGCACCACCGATGTGACGAGGGCGACCCCAATGACCATGGCTGATAGGTAGTACCGCGCGACAGGCGACCTCCAGAGTTCACAGGGCTGCCCCTTTAAGGCGGCGAAGAGAAGCCCGAAGTGAAGCCCGGATAGGAGCATGAAGAGCAGGATCACTGCCTCCGCCGCTGGATTTTGAAATGCAGCGACGCTGAGATTCTTGGTTGAAAAACCGCCTGTCGCAATGGTTGCAAACGCGTGGGTCACGGCATCGAAGAGGGTCAGACCACAAAAACAAAGTGCGACGGTTTCGGCAAGTGTGAGACTGACATAGGTCATGACGATGATCTGCAGCGTCTTTTTCGTCCTGTAGCGGAAGGACTCAGCTGCCAGGCTGGACATTTCGCTCCGGTAGAGGACCATGCCTGCCCGGCCTATGGAAGGAATGACCGAAAGCGTGAACACGATGATGCCTATGCCGCCGATCCAATGGGTGGTGGCGCGCCAGAAGAGCAGACCGCCGGGCAGGGATTCGATATCTTCAAGGATGGTGGAACCTGTCGTCGTAAATCCGGAGACGCTCTCGAACCAGGCATCGGTCAAGGTGAAGGGCCCTCCCCAGAGCACGTAAGGCAGAATGCCTATCCCAAGTTTGCCATTTTTTTTACCGAAAGCTGATATTTCAGTATGTTAGTCGATTTTATGGTCACTACTCATTTTACGGTCGCGATTTTTTTCGGCATGGGGACCTCCTTTAGCCCGAGGTGCTGATAGATTTCCTGATGTTCGGGTTCAGCGCTGCTACAGAGGCGCAGATGCTTGCGCTGGACCGTATCCTGTTCTTTGACATTGAACTCGATGGTCAGGCGTTGGTGGGTCGAGAGGATATCTCGGACAGTGAGCCATGAACGATGGTCGCCACACAGGCGCAGCTTGTGTTCAATGATGTGCAGGATGTGGTAGGCCA